>CAVEOR010000052.1:0-8068 GCA_963617285.1 Anaerovoracaceae bacterium
AACGGAGGACGAAAAGATGATTACTAGGGATGAAGCTTACGAATTACTGAAGAAATATAATAAAGAAGACTTCCACTTGCATCACGGCAGGATGGTCGAGGGCACGATGAGATACTTCGCGAAGAAGCTCGGCTATGCGGATGAAGAGGAATTTTGGGCAATCGTTGGACTGCTGCACGACATCGACTTTGAGATGTGGCCAGATGAGCACTGCAAGAAGGCACCGGAGCTTCTGAAGGAAGCAGGCGTTGACGATGACATGATCCACGCAATCGTTTCCCACGGCTATGGACTGTGCGTAGATGTCAAGCCAGAAAAGGAAATGGAAAAGGTGCTGTTTGCATGCGACGAGCTGACAGGTCTTATCGGTGCGGCTGCACTGATGCGCCCATCCAAGAGCGTTCAGGACATGGAGCTCAAGTCACTCAAGAAGAAGTTCAAGGACAAGCATTTTGCGGCTGGCTGCGACAGAGAAGTAATCAAACAGGGCGCTGAGATGCTCGGCTGGGAGCTCGACGAGCTGCTCGGCGAGACGCTCGAAGCTATGAAGACATGCGAGGAGCCGGTGGAGTAATATGGATAGCCTAAAGAAGAGAATTTTGGAAGAGGGCGTGACGCTCGGTTCAGACAGAATCAACGTCGACGGCTTTATCAATCACAGAATAGATACTCGTTTTATGGACGAAATCGGGCAGGAATTTGCCAAGCAGTTCGAAGGAGTCAAAGTCGATAAGATACTGACCGTAGAGGCAAGCGGCATTGGAATCGCTGTGGCTGCGGCACGCTACTTTGACTTTGCACCGGTTGTGTTTGCCAAGAAGGCAGCACCGAACACTATGCTCGATGATTGCTACACGGCGGATGCAATGTCGTTCACCAAGCAGGTCATGAACGTAATCAGAATCGCAAAGAAGCACATCTCGGCTGGCGAGAAAATCCTCATCATCGACGACTTCCTTGCTCACGGTGAGGCATCGAAGGCTCTTTGCAGCATAGTTGAGCAGGCGGGCGCTGAGGTTGCGGGTATCGGCATCGTCATCAGCAAGGACTTCCAGGGCGGACGCAAGGCGCTCGAAGATGCGGGCTACAAGGTCGTAACCCTAGCATCTGTTGCCAAGATGGAGAGTGGCGTAATCACATTCGCAGAAGACTAAACTGTGGCGAACTTAATAGAACGAAAGAGAGGTCAATGTTCGGAACAAAACGAACATTGATTTTTTATATGAAGAAATTGTCAAGAAATGTTCGGCTTTTTTATTGCGTTCTAGTGAAGAGCGTCCTATAATTAAACTACCAAACAAATTTTATTTTTTGACAACAAATAAAAACCAAACAAAATTCTATTTGACTCAGAAAGGAAAGAGGAAAAAATGAAGAAGCTTTTAAGTGTTTTACTTGTGATCGTAATGATCTTCTCACTGGCAGCTTGCGGCGGTTCAACATCTGAAGAAACAGCAAGCGACGAAGTTTACAAAGTTGGTATGGTTTGCATCGGCGACGAGAACGCAGCATACGACAGAAACTTCTACAACGCAGCTGACGCAGCTAAGGAAGTGCTCGCAGCTGAGGGCATCAATATCGAGTGGACTTACACTTACAACCATCCAGAGGGCGACCCAGTTGCAACTGACAACGCAGAGCTCGCTGACATGGGCTGCATCGCAGTATTTAACAACTCCTACGGCATGGAGCCAGCAATGCTCACTGTAGCTGCTGATTATCCAGACGTAGTTTTCGCAGGACTCACTAACGAGGCTTCTCAGAGAGACGACCTTGACAATACAGTAAATGCATTCCCAAGCGTATACGAAGGCCGCTACCTCGCAGGTGTTGTAGCTGGCATGAAGCTTCAGGAAATGATCGACAACGGCGACATCAAGGCTGACGAAGCTGTTATCGGCTACGTTGGTGCTTACACATTCGCAGAGGTTATCTCCGGATACACAGCATTCTATCTTGGCGCAAAGAGCGTTTGCGACAGCGTAACAATGAAGGTTGAGTTCATCGGCTCCTGGGGCGACCCAACACAGGAAGCTGCTGCTGCTCAGGACCTCATCGACAAGGGCGCAGTTCTCATCTCCCAGCACTCTGACTCCACGACTCCTGCTACAACAGCTCAGTCCAACGGAGTATATCACGTAGGTTACAACCTTGACATGACAGACGTTGCTCCAGATGCATCCCTCATCTCCTCCAGAATTGACTGGACTAACTACTTCGTATATGTAATCGAGACTATCGTAAATGGCGGAACAGTTGATCAGGACTACATGCAGCACGGATATGCTGACGGTGACGTTGCTCTGACTACACTCAACACAAGCATCGCTGCTGAGGGTACAGAGGAGAAGCTTGCAGAGGTTGAAGCTGCTCTTGCAGACGAAAGCCTCCACGTATTCGAGACAAGCGCATTCACAGTTGATGGCAAGGAAGTTACAGAAGGTCTTGTAGACATGAACGGCGACTTCGTTGGCGAGGCTGACTACAATGCAATCTTCGATGGTTACTACCACGAGTCCTACTTCAAGTCAGCTCCTAACTTCGACCTGAGAATCGATGGTATCGAGCTCCTCAACGAGGAATACTAAAAGAGTATTAGTTCAAATAAATAAAATCTAAAAAGTTCGAATAGAATCGAAAAAATATAGAGAAATGCTTATACGGCAGAGAGGACAATCCGAGGAGGAAAATGTCCTCTTTTGCCTTTTTATTGGAAGGTCGTAATCCCGCTCGGGACGCGGCCTAAACAAAGGTAATATATTGATAATTTGACAAGGAACTTACAATGGAAAAACAACATGCAGTAGAATTCAGGGGAATCACAAAGCGGTTCGGAAGCAATGTCGCTAACGATGCCATCGACCTCTACCTCGACAAAGGCGTGATTATGGCTCTGCTGGGCGAAAACGGCTCGGGCAAGACTACGCTGATGAACATGCTTTGCGGAATTTACTTCCCAAACGAAGGCGAAATCCTCATCGACGGAAAGCCTACCATGATTGCATCCCCAAAGGACGCACTCGACAATAAAATTGGAATGATTCACCAGCACTTCAAGCTGGTAGACGTATTTACCGCCGCAGAAAACGTCGTGCTCGGACTCAAGGAGCATGGCAAGCTCGACCGCAAGGCCGTATCTGCCAAGGTAAAAGCAATTAGCGAAAAATACGGGTTCGAACTCGATCCCGACAAGAAAATATACGAAATGTCCGTTTCCGAAAAACAGACCGTAGAGATCATCAAGGTTCTCTACAGAGGCGCGGACATATTGATACTGGACGAGCCGACAGCCGTTCTGACGCCGCAGGAGACGAAGAAGTTATTCAAGGTCCTCAAGGCGATGAGGGATGACGGCAAGGCAATCATCATCATCACTCATAAGCTGAACGAGGTTATGGAAATCTCGGACGTTGTAGCGGTTCTCCGCAAGGGCAAGCACATCGCCACAGTGCGGACGGCAGAAACGAGCGAAGGCGAGCTGACGGAGATGATGGTCGGCCACGCAGTATCGCTGAATATCGATAGACCAGAGCCGGTTGATCCAAGACCACGCCTTGCGGTTGCAGAGCTTACATGCCGCGACAGCGAGGGCGTAACGAAACTCGACGACGTTGGATTCATCGCATACGGCGGCGAAATCCTCGGAATCGCGGGCATCGCAGGAAGCGGCCAGAAGGAGCTCCTCGAGGCAATCGCAGGACTCAGACATATCAGCCATGGCTCAATTATTTATTCACCAGAGGGCAAGTCGCCAGAACAGCTCGTCGGCAAGAGCCCGATGGAAATCAAGGACGCTGGCGTTGCACTCGCATTCGTGCCAGAGGATAGACTGGGCATGGGACTGGTCGGCGGCATGGGCATGACCGGCAACATGATGCTCCGCTCTTGGAACAAGGGCAAGGGAATCTTCGTAGACAGGAAGGCTCCAGAGAAGTTGGCGACGGACGTGCTCGAGAACCTCGAAGTCAAGACCCCTGGCATCGAGTACCCGGTTAGAAAGCTCTCAGGCGGCAACGTTCAGAAGGTTCTCGTCGGCAGAGAAATCGCATCGGCTCCATCGGTTTTGATGAGCGCATATGCGGTTCGCGGACTTGATATTAACACATCTTACACGATATATAACTTGATGACAGAGCAAAAGATGAAGGGCGTAGCCGTTATTTTCGTCGGCGAAGACCTTGACGTATTGCTCGAGCTGTGCGACAGGATTCTGGTTCTCTGCGATGGCAAGGTTTCTGGAATCGTGGACGCACGCAAGACGACCAAGGAAGAGGTTGGACTGCTGATGACGCAGCTTGGCGGAAAGGAGGCAAACTAAATGAACGAAAAAACTCCTTTGATTAGACTGACCAAGAGAGAAGATATGCCAAAGAAAAAAGTTTGGATGATCAGAGCAATCGCTTTTGTTATCGCTATCCTGCTCGGCGGCATCGTATTCATCATCGCTGGTGCTAACCCAGTTACGGCTTACGGAACAATCCTTTCGAGCTCCCTCGGCAAGTCGACAGGCCTCAAGCAGGTTGTCAAGATTGCCGTTCCGCTGCTCGGTACAGCGCTCGCACTTGCTCCTTGCTTTGCAATGAGATTTTGGAACATCGGCGGCGAGGGCCAAATCACGATGGGCGCAGTTGCGGCAACATTCTTTGCTCTTAACTATGCGCAGTCGATTCCGTCACCGATTCTGCTGCTCCTGATGGGAATTTTCTCAATGGTATTCGGCGCAATCTGGGCTGGAATCCCAGCTGCTTTCAAGGCTCGCTGGGGCACGAACGAGACGCTGTTCACACTGATGATGAACTACATCGCCATCGGTATCGTCGGCTGGCTGCAGGGCGGCCCTTGGGAGGGCAAACCTGGCTCGCAGATCATCCCGAACTTTGACAGTGCGGCAGTGCTCCCGAAGGTTCTGGGCGTTCATTGCGGATGGATCATCGTGCTGATTCTCACGGCACTTATGTTTGTATATATGAGATACACCAAGCACGGCTACGAGATTGCGGTTCTCGGTGAATCCGAGAATACGGCTCGTTACGCTGGCATGAACGTTGCCAAGGTTACTATGAGAACGGCTTGCCTTTCCGGTGCTCTCTGCGGACTGGTTGGCTTCATGGTTTGCTCGGGTGCGAACATGACGCTTTACTCGGACGTTGCAGGCGGCGTTGGATTCACGGCTATCGTAGTCGCATGGCTTTCGCAGTTCAATCCGTTTGCTATGATTGCGATTTCGGTTCTGCTGGCAGTGCTCGACAAGGGCGCAAGCGGCCTGCAGACGAGCCTCAAGGTTCCTGCTTCGATTTCCGACATCATCACGGGCATCATACTTCTTTGCATGCTTGCGTGTGAGTTCTTTGTAAATTACAAGATAATAGTTCGTGGCCACCACGAGAAGGAGGTGCGCTAATGGATTTTAATGTTATTGGCTTGATAAAGGCAGCAGTGCTCAACGGCACACCATTGTTATACGGTACTTCCGGAGAAATCCTGACTGAGAAATCAGGCAACATGAACCTCGGTGTAGAAGGCTTGATGTTCATGGGCGGTGCGTTCGGCTTGTGCGGCGCGTTCGTTTACGGACAAATCGCAGGCGACGGCGCAATCGGGGCTGTTGCGGTTGCAATCGCTCTCATCGCTTCGTTCGTTGCTGGTGCAATCGGTTCGCTCATCTTCAGCTTCCTGACCATCACGCTCAGGGCTAACCAAAACGTTACGGGTCTTGCGCTCACCATCTTCGGTACGGGCGTTGGCCAGTTCGTCGGCGAGCTCATGAGGCTCAAGGTTGGCGGAAACGTTACTGTTAGCAACGCGCTCAAGGAAGCATTCGCTGATCCGGTTTTGCCGCAGGCTCTGCAGGATATCCCAGTGCTCGGACAAATCCTCTTCAGCTACAACTTCTTCGTATATCTCGGATTTGCGATGACGATTGTGATGGCTTACTTCCTAGCAAAGACTCGCAAGGGCCTGAACCTGTGCGCAGTCGGCGAATCGCCTGCTACGGCTGATGCTGCGGGCATCAACGTTACGAAGTATAGATACCTTGCGACGGTTATCGGTGGCGGAATCTCCGCGGTTGGCGGCATGGTTTACACTATGACTATCGCGGGCAGCGTTTGGAATCACAGCGGTCTGTCTGGCGAGGGCTGGGTTGCGGTTGCACTCGTAATCTTCTGCCTGTGGAAGCCGCTCAACGCTCTGTGGGGCTCCGTGCTGTTCGGTGGACTTTTGATTTTATATCTGCGCCTGCCGATTCCATTCATCCCGACGCAGATTTACAAGGTTGTTCCTTATATCGTAACGGCTATCGTTTTGATCGTGGTTTCGCTTCGCCAAAGACGCGAGGACCAGCCACCGCAGAACCTTGGACTTAACTACTTCCGCGAGGATCGTTAAGAGTAAATTTGAGAAAATTCGGATTGCGAAATACTGCGAAATACTGCGAAAAATTGCGACTTTCGGAAAAAGAACGGGTTCGCAACATGATTTTTGATAAATAAAAGCATTTACTATACTAAAAAAGAGAGGTTATTACCAATGGACAAATTTTTCAAAATTACCGAGCATGGCTCGACAGTCAAGACCGAAGTAATCGCCGGCCTTACTACATTCTTTGCGATGTCCTACATCATCTTCGTTAACCCTAATCAGGTTACGGGATTCACTGAGGGACTCGACAACATCTGGAACGCGGTTTACGTTGCTTCCATACTCGTTGCAACTATCGGTACGCTGCTCATGGCGTTCTACGCCAAGATGCCGTTCGCACAGGCTTGCGGAATGGGCCTTAACTCGTTCTTCTTCGTAAGCTTCGTTTTGCCGCAGGTTATCTCTGGCGGCGACTGCGTTGAGGGCTACCAGGCAGGTCTGGTTATCATCCTGATTTCAGGTTTGATCTTCCTGCTTCTTTCCGTAACGGGCGCTCGTCAATACATCGCAAAGGCTATGCCGGACTGCCTGAAAAAGGCTATCCCTGCGGGCATCGGCCTGTTCATCACTTATATCGGATTCCAGAACGTTGGAATCATCCAGACTAACCAGTACACGCTCACTCAGTTCGTGGACATCCACGGTGCTATCACTGGCGATGGCGGACTCATCTCGGTTGCGCCTGCACTCCTTGCACTCGTTGGCTTCCTGATTGTAGTTATCCTCGGCAAGCTCAACGTAAAGGGCAACGTAATCTGGGGAATCATCATCACGACGGTTCTTTACTACATCGTTACTGGAACTGTTCCTTCGTTTGACTTCACTCAGATCGGTCAGTCATTCAAGGATTTCACGGATATCGGTATCGTAGGCGTATTCAAGGCTGATTCTTGGAAGCACGCTTTCAGTGCTGAGTTCGTTGGCGGTGTATTCAGTGCAATCATGTACATCATTACGTTCTGCCTCGTTGACATGTTCGATACAATCGGTACGTTATACGGCACGGCTTCTCAGGCTGGCCTCATGGACGAAAACGGCGACCCTATCAACCTTGACCAGTGCATGTGCTGCGACTCCATCGCAACTGTAACTGGTGCGGTTCTGGGTACTTCAACTTGTACGACATTCGTTGAATCTGCATCTGGCGTTGCTGCTGGCGGCAGAACTGGTCTTACTTCACTCGTAACGGCTTGCTGCTTCTTCGTTTGCCTGTTCTTGACTCCGCTTGCTAGCATCGTTCCTTCATGTGCAACTGCTCCAGCGCTCATCTACGTTGGCGTTCTGATGCTCGGAAACTTCAAGGAAGTAGAAATGCACGACCTTAGCTCGGCTGCTCCAGCGTTCCTGACGCTCATCATGATGCCGCTGACTTACTCGATTGCAAACGGTATCGGTATCGGTTCCATCGCATACACGGTTATCTCTATCTTCACTGGCAAGTTCGAGAAGAAGGACATCATGGTCGCAGTAATCGGTCTGCTCTTCTGCCTCAAGTTCATCTTCATCACGATGTAAGGTAGAAGGAAAATTAGAAAGCAAGATGCAATGTAAACTACATTGTAATTTGTCAAATATATTACCCGGGCGGCCGCACGTTCCGCGGCACCCACGCAAAAACAGACGCCTTGTTTGGTGGCGTCTGTTTTTG
>CAVEOR010000053.1:0-7990 GCA_963617285.1 Anaerovoracaceae bacterium
CTCGTCTCGCACGGGTTCTCTTATCTTCCTTTAATAATTCAAAGCTTATCGCATGTTTCATATGTTAATCTCGTGCCCTTTGATTCCGCGGGCACCCTCCTTTTCTCATATAGTATACCATTTCCGCGGCGGCATTTCCACCAAAGATTAAGTATTTTTTCTGACCGTCTTCCCTTCCTGCGCTTCTGTCGCTTTCGCCCATAAAATTTTTCTCGCAAAATTCTCAACAAAATGCAAAAAAACTATGGATTTTTCTATTTCCCTGTAGTATAATATTTGCGTTGTCGACTTCGTGCTACCGTGGCTCAGTCGGTAGAGCAGCTGATTCGTAATCAGCAGGTCGCCGGTTCGAATCCGGCCGGTAGCTCCACAACATTAGCAGATATGCCAGTGCATCTACGCATCTTGCGCATACCTGCTATTTTTAACTAACGACAAATTCGGAGGCGCTATGCTCAGCTTAGATTTCATCAAAAATGAATATCAAGACAAGAAGACGACCGTGCAGACCATCGCGGAAGACATCGCGATAAATATCCTCACAGGCGCCATGAAAGACGGTAAGCAAATCGTCGAGCAGCGCATCTGTGACAAGTACAAGATAGGGCGCACGCTCGCACGCGAGGTTTTGCTGGAGCTGAAGGCGCTCGGCCTCGTGGAAATCATCCCGAACCGCGGTGCGTTCATCTGCACCGTAACGCAGCGAGACGTGAACGACTATTTCGTGATGAAGAGCCTTCTCTATCCGCAGTGCGTGCGCTGGGCCATCGAGCGAATCATGCCCGAGGAGCTCGAAATGCTCGAGGATGCCTTCACATTCATGGAATTCTACGCGTCAACCAAGGACATGGCCAAGATTCAGCGCGTAATCTTAGGCTTCAACGCGATTATCTACAACGCAAGCCACAACAGCGAGCTCGAGCGGACGCTTCGCCGCTACGATTTCCTGATCAGGTACGCGAACCAAGGCGTCCGCTATCCTGAGGATTACATGAAGGCGATTTTAGAGGAGCACCGCGCGATATTCGAGGCGTTCAAGGAGCGCGACCCAGAGGCAGGCTTCGAAGCCGCCCAGATTCACGCCTACCGCTCAATCCGCCGCCGCAAGTAGTCGCAATAGCAATAGGTATATAAGAAGGACCGCACTGGTTAATCAGCGCGGTCCTTTTGCATGTATCTATATAGATGTAAGTCTGCTGTTCTTTCTTGCTATTTGCGGTCTTGGTCCAGTCTCTGCTGGCTGATCTTCGCCCAGTCTGGACCCGCTGCCACGAGCTCTGTGAGCTCAGCAAGTGCCTCTGGAATCTCGATGTGTTGCGGGCAAACCTGCGAGCAAGCGCCGCAAGCGATACAAGCCGCCGGTCTCTTGTCCTCTGGCAGACCCATGATGACCATGCCAGGTGTCAGCGAGGTGCTGAACTTCGCATCGTTATACAGGCTGAGCAGGCTCGGAATGTCAAGTCCCATCGGGCAACCATCGCAGCAATATCTGCAAGCCGTACAAGGAAGAAGCTTGCTCATCTTCTTCGCAACGCCCATCAAAAGCTCATCCTCAGCCGCACTTATCTTCTCAAAGTTATTAAACGTCTTGAGGTTATCTGTAACTTGCTCCATCGTGCTCATTCCGCTGAGAACGAGAGAAACGTTCGGCAGGCTTCCAACATAACGCATAGCCCACGACGAAATCGAATCATCAGGTCTCGCAGCCTTCATGCTCGCCTCGTCCTCTTCATCTAACTTGGCAAGGCGGCCGCCTCTAACCGGCTCCATTACGATAATCGGAAGACCCATAGATGTCACGAGCTCGTATTTTTCCTTTGCCTGCTGAAGCCCCCAGTCGAGGTAGTTAATCTGAAGCTGCACGAACTCGATTTCGCTGCCGAATTCCTTCAGGTATTTCTCCAGCGTCGGAAGCTGTGCGTGCGAAGAAATCCCGAGATGGCGGATTCTGCCCTTCGCCTTTTCTTCCATCATATAGTCCATAACCTTGAGGTCAGGGTCAAGATACGTCGGCAAGCTGCTTTCCATTACATTATGTAAGAGATAAAAGTCGAAATAGTCCGTCTTGCAGCGTCTAAGCTGTCTTGCGAACGCGTCCACAGGGTCATAGTCTGGGTTGATGAGATGGCCAGGCGTCTTACTCGCCAGATAAAAACTCTCGCGCGGATATTTCGCAAGTGCCTCACCGAGGAACTCCTCCGACTCGCCCTGATGATAAACATAAGCCGTGTCATAGTAGTTCACGCCTCCCGCATAAGCCGCATCTATAAGCTCAGCAGCCTTCGCTCTATCCACGGTTCCGTCTTCCTTGACTGGCAGGCGCATCGCCCCGAATCCCAGCAAAGAAACCTCTTCACCACACAAAATTCTCTTTTCCATAATCTATTCCTCCTAAAAATCAAGCGATTATTTCGGGCTCACCTCAAGGTACTTGCAAATAACCGCAGCAAGTCTCTCCTGCTCAACCGGTTTTGCAATATGGTCGTTCATGCCCTCATCAAGTGCCCTCTGTACGTCTTTCTCGTAGGCGTTTGCTGTCATGGCAACTATCGGAATCGTCTGTGCGTCGTACTTGTGCAACGCTCTGATGTTCCTCGTCGCCTCGTATCCATCCATGATTGGCATCTGGATATCCATGAAAATCATGTCATAGTACCAGTCAGGTTTTTCGCGTAAGATATCGAGCGCCTCCTGACCATTCATAGCTGTCTCGACCGACATTCCTGTCAGCATGATTAAGCTCTTAGCAATCTCGAGGTTCAGCTCGTTATCCTCAACTATGAGGCAGCGCCTTCCTGAGCAATCTATATCGTCTAAACCGATTTTTTTCTTCGGGATGGTATGCGCTTCTGCGCTGCTGTTTCCGCCTGCTCCACCGCTAAGGCCTTCTCCGCTGATTAGGCCGCTTGCTATAGCCTCGGCAATCTGTTTGTCATCTGCAACTCTGAGGAAAATCTTGACTGTGAATGTCGAACCCTTGCCGAGCTCACTCTCTACCAGGATGTAGCCTCCCATCATCTCTGCGAGTGCCTTTACAATCGGAAGTCCGAGACCCGTGCCCTGCGTCTTGCTCGTTCTGACGTCTTCCTCTCTCTCGTACGGCGTGAACATCTTATCCATGAATTCCTTCTTCATGCCGATGCCGTTGTCCTCAACGCAGAATGAGAAGCATCTATACATAGGATCTGCGAGCATTCCTGCCAGCTTATCTGCATCAGAAGAGTATTTTATATTCTCTGTAGTGAGTTCTTCCTCCCAGCAGCTTACATTTATCTTACCACCGTCTGGCGTGTACTTGACCGCGTTCGACACGAGATTCATCGCAATCTTCTGAAGTACCATGATGTCGGCGATTACGTATTGATGCTCGAGTTTATTCTCGTAGTTTACAACCAAATCTCTGCTCTGGCTGTAGTTGGTGACCATAGTGTATTCGGCCGCCTGCATATCTGGGACATAGATGACCGCCTCGTTCAGCTCAATTCCGCCCGCCTCAATCGTGTGCAGGTCGAGCACCTCGTTCACAAGGTTGAGCAGATAGTGACCAGACGACTTGATTTTGCGGAGGCAATCCTCCGTCTTCTCCGCATCACCTGTGTTTCTGAGTGCGATGTCCGCCATTCCGAGGATTCCGTTCAGCGGCGTTCTCATGTCGTGGCTCATCTTTGATAAGAAGTCCGACTTCGCCTCGTTTGCGGCCTCAGCCTGCGTGGATGCGATCTCCATTTCTTGGTATTTATTATATCTTCTAACCAAAGGTATTCCAACGCATATTGCTACCAAAGTTAGGATTATAACCATCGCCAACGCAATGCTCGTCTGGTTGTAAATCATCGCGGTTGAAACAGCCGGTGGGAATATCTTGACTATTGCGAATTGGTCGTCGTAAAGTGATGCGACATATGTGATTTCGTGCTCACCGTTGACTTCCGCCGTGTAGCCGAAGTCCGCTCCGTTATACATAACATTATCCAGGCTCTCGAATGTCATCTCTTCGTCCGCGATATCGTCGAGCGAGGTTTCCACCAGCTCCTGGCCTGCGTAATAGTCTTCGAAGAGATTCAGTCCTATGCAGTCCTCCGCATCTTCCGAAGCAAAGATTATGTCACCATAGGCATCCGTTAGGAAAGATGTTGCTTGCTCGCCGTAGCACTCCGTCATGAGCATTTCCTGCATTTTCCCTTGGTAGAACTGTCCGACGTACACGCCGAGCACCTTATCGCCATCTATCACTGGTGCGTAGAACACGAGCGAAACTTCGTCGCTGAGCACCTTGTCAAAGTCTATCTCTATGCCAGATTTTCCTTGCATTCCAAGCTTGATGAAATCCATGTTTTCGTATGCCACCGCATCGAAGCTGTCTGCCTCTATGTAGGTTTCCGCATCGAAAATCATGTACTCATCCGCAACATCTGAAAAGTCCAGACCTCTCTGCTTGCAGAGTGCATCGCTTTTGATGATTGTCAGGGCATCATCAAATTCCGCCTCGAGGCATGTCACTTCTTCTTCTGTCACGGACTTGATGTAAGAGTAGTTTCTCTGGTTGATTGAAACGCAGCCGCTGACTCCGAAGTAGCCTATGAGTGCGAGCATGATAACCACGGTCAAAGTAAATATAACTGTTAGTTTACGTGTGATTGCGTTCTTCATTGGTAATGTCCTTCTAACGATCTGTTCTGATAGGGATACATTCTCACTTTAGTGTAACACAAAAGCCCCGCGCATGCAAGGAAAATGCGGGATTTTGGGCTACGAATAAAAATAGATTTTGCGAGCAATTTGCGTGCAAAATTATCTCTGCGGACTTGCTTGGCTTGCGGAAAAGGTGTATGATGAAAGACAGCGATTTTGATAAATTAGGCTAACTTGGAGGGCTTTATTGGATGTTAAGTAATTTCGTGGTGGCCGTCGAGGCGGTTTTGCCGATTTTCATCATCATGGGGATTGGCATGCTCGTGCGGCACAAGGATATCGTGGACGAACACGATGTCAAGAAAATCAATAAATTGGTGTTTACGGTGTTTTTCCCGGTGCTGATGTTTGCAAATCTATATGGCAAGGATATCAGCGGGGCGATTGATGTGCGGCTCATGGTGTATGGCGTCGTGGCGGTGCTTGCGTACTACGCGCTGACCGTCGTAATCGTCATGCGAATTGTGAAGAATCAGAAGACGCGTGGCGCTATGATTCAGGCAATTTTCCGCAGCAATTTCGTCATCATGGGAATCCCGATTGTTTCTAATATCTATGGCGGAGAGAATTTGATCCTGCCGTCGGTCATGATTACGGTCATCGTGCCGATTTACAACGTTCTGGCGGTTGTAACGCTCGAGGTGTTCCGCGGTGGGAAGCCGAACGCGCTGCACATCATCAAGAAAATTCTCACGAATCCTATGATTCTCGGTGCTCTGGCGGGCATCCTGGCGGTAATCGTCGACTTGCATCTACCTTCGTTCCTGGAGAATATTGTATCTTCGATGTCGACGGCTGCTACGCCGCTCGCGCTCCTGACGCTCGGAGCCTTCTTCGACCTGAAGAAAATCTCGGATAGGCGCAGGGACATTGCAATCTGCGTTGTGGGAAGGCTCCTCGTGGCTCCCGCGCTCGGGCTCCCGATCGCGGCGCTGCTCGGCTTCCGCGATGCTGAGTTCGTAACGCTCATCGCCATCTTCGCCGCGCCATCTGCCGTTTCCTCGTTCCCGATGGCTCAGCAGATGGATAGCGATGCCGAGCTTGCGGGCGATGCAGTGGTCTTCTCGTCCATGTTCGCCTGCTTCACCATGTTCCTGTGGATCTTCGCCGCCCGCTGCCTCGCCCTGTTCTAAGCGGTTGCGGCTGGCGCATCCCGCTCTAAACGGCAATTCAAATATGAGAAAAAGCCTTTTGCTACCGTAACAAAAGGCTTTTTTTACATAATTTATTTTTATGTTTTCTGTGTCTGAAAGTCAAGTTCTAAGCGGGCGCAGGAAATTTTTCGTTATGCAAGGCGCAGGCTGCGGAACGAAGCGGAATGTACATACAGGTACTTGAGCATCGGATTCGCGGTCTGCAACACAGCAGAACGGAAAATTAACAAGTCCGCAGCTATTGGAAGGCGAAGCCGACGATTAGGAAGCACACTGCTGATATCGCCGCGCATAACAATCCGAACGGCGCCTGCGTCAGCGCATGGTCGAAGTTGTTGCAGCCCGTCGCAGCCGACGTGATAACTGTCGCATCCGAGTAGAAGCAGATGTGCGAACCGAAAACTCCAGCGCTGAGAACCGCAGATACGGCCAGCGTCACATCACAGCCCGTCGACTGAGCCAGCGGAATTATAATCGGAAGCGCGATGATGTACATGCCCCAGTTCGTGCCAGTGATGAACTCGGTTATAGCAAGTGCGATGAACACGATGAACGGCATGAGCTGCGGCGTAACTATCTTCGTCGCCGTCGTGATAACATAATATGTAAAGTGAATCTGCGAGTTAACGTCCGCAAAGAGGAACGCCAGAATCATCAGCATCAGCGGCATCATCATGTTCTTGATGCCCTCAAGTGCCACGTCGGTAAACTCCTCAGCTGTCATAACACCTTGGAACATGTACGATACGAACATGAACGCCATGGTGATGAGCACGCCGAGCTGCATATCAAAGTCAAGCACGATGGTCGAACCAACGAGTACGCCGATTGGAAGGAACAGGTTGCTGACCTTTGGATTGTCTGGCACTATGCTGTCCTTGCCGGCCCTGATGTCGATTTTCTCGCTTCCGGCAGGCGCAAGCGGACCGCCCTCCTCGACTCTCTCGAACGCTTTTTTCATCGGCCCGAAAATCGGGATAACGCCAAGGATTACGAGTGGCACGATCATGAACGCAACCCATCCGTAGAAGTTATATGGAATGGTTTTGATGAAGTAGAGCAGACCTTCTCCCGCTGGAGCCCAGTCGTTGCTCTCCAGGATTCTCGACACGAGCAGTGCCCAGGTGGAAATCGGAATTACCACGCAAAGCGGAGCCGCCGTCGAATCCACAACATATGCCAAAAACTCACGAGGAACATTGTGTTGATCTGTCAATTTCGTCATGCACGAGCCAACCGTCAGCGAGTTGAGGTAGTCATCGATAAAGATTACTACGCCAAGCACCCAGGTCCACATAAGCGAGGACTTGCGGGTTTTCGCCTTGGATGCGATCCATTCGCCGAACGCATAGGAGCCGCCGGACTTTTCAATCAGGGCGATTATGCTGCCCATCAGTCCGCAGACTATAATCAGCCACGCGATATCCTCGCTCATCATAACTCCGAGCAGGCCGTCGCTGAAATTATTGAAAATATTGGTGATCCAGTGCCCTTCGCCGCCCATTGTAACAGGTCTTGAAACCATGACGAATCCGATGAGCGATGCAAGCACGAGTGCTTCCAGTATTCTCTGCGTCGCGAAAATGTAAATTATCAGGAAAATTGCCGGCACAAGCGAAACTGCTCCGTATTCGCTTACGTCACCTGGCAAAACGCTCGTCAGTGCCATAGCCAGCGCTATGACAATTGCGATAATAACAAGTGTCCTTTTGCCGTTGAAGGATTTCTTCTCGGCCATGAGTTTTTTGAACAACTACCATCTCTCCTTTTTTAAGGCAATCGCAAGCTCGTCTAGCCTTCCGCGCGAACGCCCTTTTTTCTATCAAAACGCCTGCTTCTTTAACGAAAAATTCTATCAAAGCGTATATATCCGAGCACCGTAATTTCCGTAGCACTCGAACCACTCCGATACACTATTTCTCACGCATTAACTACGATTTCAGAAAAGCAGTCAAAGAAAAGTATAAGTCCCCCTCGCCCGCTTGTCAATACTGAAATTCCCATATTTCTTGGACTTTTTTGAGTACAACAAAAAGACTGTTGATTTTCAACAGTCCTTTTCGTTGTTATGGAGGCGACACCCGGATTTGAACCGGGGAATAAAGGTTTTGCAGACCTCTGCCTTACCACTTGGCTATGTCGCC
>CAVEOR010000054.1:0-3731 GCA_963617285.1 Anaerovoracaceae bacterium
GGCGGTCAGTATGCGCTGATTGCAATCGGCTACACGATGGTCTACGGTATCCTCAGGCTCATTAACTTCGCTCACGGCGACATGTTCATGATGGCTGGCCTTGTTATGATTTATTTGATAACTGTCCTACCTGTTTGGGTCAGCATCATCTTAGTCATTATCTTTACGGTCGTACTCGGCTGCACTATTGAGCGTGTGGCTTACAGACCGCTCAGACAGGCACCGAGAATGTCGATTATGATTTCGGCTATCGGCGTTTCATATTTCTTGCAGAATATCGCACTGTACATCACAGGTGGTCTGACAAAGACTTACCCATCTATTCCGTTCCTGCAGAAGACGGTTTCCGTTCTGGGAGCGCACACGAAGATGGTTACGGTTATCACGCCTATTTTGACAATCGCACTCGTTGTTTTGCTCATCCTTCTCATCAACCACACGAAGATCGGTATGGCAATGCGTGCTGTTTCGCGTGACTTTGAGACATCTGAGCTCATGGGAATCGACATCAACAGAGTTATCGCGGTAACTTTCGTTATCGGCTCGTTCCTGGCGGCGGTTGGTTCAATCCTGTTCTTCTCGAACTACACGGGCGTTAACCCGACGTCGGGCGCTATGCCGGGACTGAAGGCATTCGTTGCTGCTGTATTCGGCGGAATTGGCTCTGTTCCAGGCGCAGTTGTAGGTGCGTTTGTAATCGGTATTTGCGAAAACATCATCAAAGGTCTCGGCTGGACGACATTCTCTGATGCGTTCACGTTCGTTTTGCTGATCATCATTTTGATGGTTAAGCCGACGGGTATCTTCGGTGAGAAGAACATAGACAAGGTATAAGGAGGGCGAGATGGAAAAGACATTATCAAAACAGCAGAAGACCATCTATAGCGTAATCGCCATCCTGGTTTTCTTGGTATTAGTATATCTTGGGGACGAGTTCATCCCGATGACATCTCAGTGGAGTATGCTGATGAAGGTTATCGAAAAGAGCGCAATTTACGCATTAGTTGCGGTTTCAATGAACTTGCTGAACGGCTTCACGGGACTTTTCTCGCTGGGTCAGGCGGGCTTCATGCTTATCGGCGCTTACGCTTATGCGATTTTCTCGATTCCGGCGGGTATGCACGATGCGGTTTACCAATACTTCGAGGGCGGCATTTTCAAGTTCTCGCTTCCTGAGCTCCTTGCGAACGCACTCGGCGGTGAGGGAACGTTCGGCGGATTCATCGGTCAGTACGTCGGTATATTCATTTTGATTATTCTTGCAGGAGTTTTGACAGGCCTCATCGCTTACCTCATCGGCATTCCAGTGCTGAAGCTGAAGTCTGACTACCTTGCAATTGCAACGCTCGGCTTCGCAGAGATTCTGAGAGCTATCTTCCAGTGGAACACGCTCGGCCCTGTAACTAACGGATCGAACATCCTCAGAGAGTTCACGACTTACGGCACGTCGATTTTCCCAATCGTGTTCTCGGGAATATGCATTGGACTGATCGTTTTGCTGATAAATTCAACATATGGCAGAGCGTTCAAGGCAATTCGCGACGACGAAATCGCGGCTGAGGCTATGGGCGTTAACCTGTTCAAGCACAAAGAACTTTCATTTGTAATTTCCTCGTTCTTCGCGGGCGTTGGCGGCGCGCTTTTCGCTATGTTCCAGAATTCGGCAAGCGCTCAGACGTTCACGACGAACATGACATACGAAATTTTGCTCATCGTTGTAATCGGCGGTATCGGTTCGATTACGGGTTCGATTATCGGCTCGTTCATCTTTATCGCTCTCAACGAATGGCTGCTCAGAGGACTTGACAAGGGCACATGGCTCGGAATTTCCGCAGACTTCATGCGTGCGGGCTTCCGTAAAGTTATCTTCGCAGTTCTGATTATGCTCGTTGTACTTTTCTTCGCGAGAGGTATCATGGGCACGAACGAATTCTCTTGGGACGGAATTTTCCGCTGGTTCAGAACGCTCCCGGCTCGCCTCAAGGCTTGGCCTGGCAAGAAAAAGGCTCAGTTTGCGGAGCACAAGGCTGCAAGAGAGGCTAGAAAAGATCAGAAGGCTAAGGCTGCAGAGAAGAAGGCAAGTGCCGACGCAGCGGCGGCCGCTGGCGAGAGGCTGTTCACGCCGCTTCCAGTTTACGACCACGTCGTAGTATTCGAAAGGGAGGTGCAATAATATGTCAAACGAAGTAGTATTAAAGCTCTCCGACATCACAATGCAGTTCGGCGGCGTTGTAGCCGTTGACAACCTCAACTTAGAGGTTCATAAGAACGAAATCGTCGGTCTCATTGGCCCGAACGGCGCTGGCAAGACGACGGCTTTCAACGTTGTAACGGGCGTGTACGAGCCTACGAACGGCGCGGTTTCCGTCAACGGCGAGGTCATCATAGAGAACTACCCGAAGGGCAAGATGGCTAATACATACAAGGGTAAGCACCAGGGCGACTACACGAAGTCGATCACGCTTACACCGGACAAAGTCACGAAACTTGGCATTGCGCGTACATTCCAGAACATCAGACTTTTCAAGGAAATGACGGTTATCGAGAATGTGCTCGTGGCTATGCATATGAACCAGAAGCAGAGCGTTATCGGCGCTATGCTCAGGACAAAGACGGCTAAGGAAGAAGAGGCGAAGATGCGCCAGGAGGCTGAAGAGCTTCTGAAGAAGGTTGACCTGTTTGAGAACAAGGACGACCTTTCGACATCGCTTCCTTACGGCAAGCAGAGACACCTGGAGATTGCAAGGGCTCTTGCGACTCACCCACATATTTTGCTCCTCGACGAACCGGCGGCTGGCATGAACCCTCAGGAATCTGACGAGCTGATGCACTTCATCGGTCGAATCCGCGACGAGTTCGATTTGAGCATTTTGATGATTGAACACCACATGCAGGTAATTATGGGAATTTGCGAGCACATCTACGTGCTGAACTACGGCGGTCAGATTGCGGACGGCACGCCTGAGGAAATTCAGAACAACCCTGCGGTAATTGAAGCGTATTTGGGGGTGGATGAATAATGCTAGCAATCAGAGATTTACACGTATATTATGGAGGTATTCACGCACTCGACGGTGTGAGCCTCGACGTTCCGGATGGGCAGATCATCTCGCTCATCGGTGCAAACGGCGCTGGCAAGTCCACGACGCTGAAGGCGATCATGGGACTTGTTGCCAAGGCAGAGGGCAACGTTTACTGGGATGACACGGACATCACGACGATGAAGACGAAGGACATCGTTGGCGAGGGTATCATCCTCTGCCCAGAGGGTCGTAGGATTTTCCCTGACCTGACTGTAGAAGAGAATCTTTCTGCGGGCGCTTACCTCAGAAAGGATAAAGAGGGGATTGCGAAGGACAGAGAGTGGGTTTACAGCCTGTTTCCGCGTCTGAAGGAAAGAACTTGGCAGCTCGGTGCGACGCTTTCCGGCGGTGAGCAGCAGATGCTCGCTGTTGGTCGCTCGCTGATGAGCAGACCGAAGCTCCTCATGCTTGACGAGCCTTCGCTCGGTCTGGCACCATTGATTATCAAGGATATCTTCGCGATTATTCAGGAGATCAAGGATGCTGGCGTTAACGTGCTCCTCATCGAGCAAAACGCTAATGCGGCACTTGAGATTTCCGACTACGCTTACGTTATGGAGACTGGCAGAATTACCATGGCTGGGCCTGGTAAGGCACTGCTGGCGGACGAGAGAGTTAAGCAGGCGTACCTGGGCGAGTAGCGCGGGT
>CAVEOR010000054.1:3881-7924 GCA_963617285.1 Anaerovoracaceae bacterium
GCACCCTTCGCCGCCCAAACTTTTTTAAAAAACTTCAAAAACCTATCATAAAAAACCTAGCAGAGTGGTCTATACTATAGGGTACGGACATGATTGATAGAAAAGGTATATATATGGTAAGAATTAAAAAAACAATAGCAATTTTGGTCGGCGTCGCTATGCTTGCGAGCCTCAGCGGATGCACGACCTATGACAATTTCAAGAATGCCTTCTTTGATGGAAACAAGGAAGCGCAGGAGAGGACGATTAAGATCGGCATCTTCGAACCGATGACCGGTGAGAACAAGACCGAAGGTGAAGAGGAAGTGCAGGGCATCGAACTTGCGCATGAGCTTTATCCGACGGCTTGCGGCAAGAAGGTTGAGCTCGTCTACGGAGACAACAAGTCCGACATCTACACGGGCGAAACCGTAATCCAGGAGCTCATTTCCTCGAACTCGCCATCAGTAATCCTCGGTAGCTACGGCGAAACGCTCACGCTCATCGCTGGCAAGTACGCGAAGGCGAACAACATCCCTGCGATTGCGATTTCCAGCACGAACCCGCTCATCACCACGAATAACGACTACTATTTCAGCGCGTCGTATTCCGAGACGAGACAGGGCGATGCCATGGCCGACTACGCGTTTAATTCGCAAGGGAAGACCACCGCGGTTGCAGTGAAGTTCGAGGATGATGATGCCTCGACCGCTACGATCAAGCGCTTCTCGAACCGCTTCAAGAAACTCACAGGCGAAAGCTCATCATTTGCCGGCACGGTCACCGTTGCCAAGAGCGCAAGCAGCTACAGTGAGACAATAGAGAAAATCAGAAACTCCGGCGCAGAGACCGTATTCGTGGCGCTCTCTGCTGAGAAGTCGATCGAGTTCCTCAAGCAAGCAGCTGAGGCTGGGCTCACGAACGTGCTTTATCTCGGAACGAAGTCATGGCACGATGACGAGCTCATGGCATACGTGAAGAACAATAGGCTCATCGACACGGCATTCCCGACAGAGGAGAGCCAGAACGCTGAGACAGCTATGTCCGACGACTTCATCAAAGCATATAAGGAGAAATACGGCGAAATCGCTGAGCCTTCCGAGAGAGCTGCAGTTGCATTCGATGCGTATTGCATGGCGATAGATGCGATGAACAGGGCTTATGAAAATATGCAGACAATGGACCCTGAGTCGCTGACAGAGGATGCGGCGACGGACGCTGAGGGCAGAACAGCGAAGGAAGTTCTGGAGACAGCGCTTGAGACTGGAATCCCAGCTGGCGAGTATATCAGAGATGCACTTTTAGAAACGGTTGACTTCCAGGGCGCTTCCGGTGTAATCAACTACGACGGCAAGAACGAAGCCAGCAAGACAATTACGATTACTCACTTCCAGTTCGGAACGGAGCAGGCGGTTTACACAGTTCAATATTAAATTAAAATAAAACAAATATATTAAATTTGAAAACGAAAGGAAATAAAGAGATGGAACAGAAAGTTAAAGACGCACTTGATCAGATCAGACCTTTTCTTCAGAGAGATGGCGGAGACGTTGAATTCGTAGAGCTTACAGAGGACAATATCGTTAAGGTTAGACTTCAGGGACACTGCGCAGGTTGCCCAGGTGCTCAGATGACGCTCAAGGCTGTAATCGAAAGAATCCTGAAGGAAAGCTATCCAGAAATCCAGGGTGTTGAGGCTGTATAATTGCAACTTCGGGAAATGTGGAAAACATGGAAAACGAATTGAACAAATTAGACAATATGAATAATTTGAATTACGAAGAGCATCTCGAACTGAATAAGGACGAGATGCTTAATTCACTTGTACAGATGATCCGCTGCAATAGCGAGCAGACCGAGTCGGAGGTTTATCCGTTTGGCGAGGGCGTGCAGGAAGCGTTTACGACCTTCCTTGAACTTGCACGCGGCATGGGTTTTGAGACCTATAACGCCGACAACTACGGCGGACATGTCGACTTCCCAGGCACAGGCGACAAGATTCTCGGCATTCTCGGGCACCTCGACGTCGTTCCCGCTGCCGGCGGCTGGGATTTTGACCCTTATGGCGGTGAGGTTAAAGATGGCTACATATATGGACGTGGAACCTTGGACGACAAAGGCCCGATGATTTCCTGCTTATATGCGATGAAAGCCCTGAAAGATGCGGGTTTCCAGCCAACTGCGACCATTCGCCTCATAATCGGCCTCGATGAGGAGACGAATTGGAAGGGCATGGATTACTACTTCGCTAAGTCCGATGTCAGAAAGCCAGACTTTGGATTCACGCCAGATGCGGACTTTCCTATTATCAATGGGGAGAAGGGCATTCTCGTGTTCGAACTCGCTCGGAAATTTGGGACGGCTGCCTCGCAGTCCAAGGGGCTTAAGCTTCGCTCTATTTCCGGAGGGCTGGCAGCTAACAGCGTTGCGGACTCGTGCCGCGCGGTCATCAGAAACTTGAATGCAGGCGATGAGCCTTATGCCAAGGTGAAGGAAGAAGTGGCGGCTTTCCGCGAGGAGACAGGCTACAAGATTCGCACCAGGGGCATAGGCAAGTCACTGGAAATCACGACGGAAGGCATTTCCGCTCACGGCGCCAAGCCAGAAGCTGGACTGAATGCGATTTCCGTCATGATGTCTTTCCTCGGCAGGCTGAATTTCGTGGATGAGGAGCATAACGATTTTATCGACTTCTATAACAAGCACATCGGCTTCTGCCTCGATGGCGAGAATCTCGGGATTAATTTCTCGGATGAACCATCTGGAAAGCTCGTCTTCAACGTAGGAATGGCGGAGATGAACGAGAAAGCAGCGAGCCTGACCATCAACGTTCGCTACCCTGTCACTATGACGGGCGACGACGTGTATGAGGCGATGGCTCCGACTCTCGAGAAATACAACTTCGGCGTTATCAAGGAGAATGATCAGGCTCCGATATATAAGGACATTGACGACCCTCTGATAAAGACTTTGCTGGAGATTTACCGTAGTCATACGGGCGACACCGAGTCTGAGCCTCTCGTGATTGGCGGTGGCACATATGCGCGCGCTTGCGACAATATCGTGGCTTTCGGAGCACTGTTCCCAGGGGATCCAGAGCTTGAGCATCAGAGAAACGAGTGCCTGAGCATCGAACGCCTCGAACAAATGACAAAAATTTACGCAGAAGCTATTTACAAATTGGCTTCGGAGGAATATAATAGTTAGCGTGGTTTTCGAGAGGGTACTCTCGGAGAAAACCTACCATATATAATCTGTTTCAGGGCGAGGTGAAATTCCTCACCGGTGGTATAGTCCACGAACGCCGCGAGGCGCCGAGCAGGCGAGATTCCTGCACCGACGGTATAGTCCGGATGGGAGAAACAATCGATTGTAATGCCTATTGATTTTTTGATGGGCAAAACCGTATGTTGCTTTTGTGAGCCTTGATTTAGACATCAAGGCTCTAATTTTTCCTGACAGATTTCCTAATTACAACATTGTGGCTGGCTGAGGCTGGCCGAACAGAAAGAGAGGAAACTGTAGAAATGAATGAACTTAACTCAAAGGTAAAATCACAGAAACTTGTGAAGATGGGCATGATGGCCGCCGTTGCGTGCGTGCTGGGATTTATCAGATTCCCGCTGATTCCGGCGGTGTCTTTCCTGACGTATGACTTGGCGGACATTCCGATTATCATCACTTCGTTTGCGTTCGGGCCAGCGGCTGGAATGCTTGCGCTGACCGTCGTTAGCATTATTCAGGCCTTCCTGCTTGGCGGCGACGGGGCTTACGGATTCATCATGCATATGATCGCTTCGGGCGTTTTCATCTGGACTTGCGGGCCGATTTACAAGCGCCACAAGACGAAGAAGATTGCTATCGTGTCCATGATTGTCGCTACATTTGTAATGGCGGCTGTTATGGGCGTGGCGAACTACTATATTACTACGTATTACTACGGCGGTGAGGCGATGAGGGCTACGGTTGTGAGCCTGATGCCGCTCATCCTGCTGTTCAACATTATCAAGGGCACGCTGAACTCGGGAATCACGTTCGTGATCTATAAAAGAATCTCAGGGTTC
>CAVEOR010000055.1:0-7924 GCA_963617285.1 Anaerovoracaceae bacterium
CAGAAAGGAGCAGACATGGATTTAAGCGAGAGAAAATTGAAAGTTTTGCAGGCGATCATTGCGGACTACGTTCGCACGGCTGAACCGGTCGGCTCCAGAACACTTTCCAAGAAGCCAGAGCTCGGCTACAGCCCAGCGACCATCCGTAACGAGATGGCAGACCTCGAGGAAATGGGTTACCTGACACACCCGCACACCTCGGCCGGCAGAGTACCATCGGATAAGGCTTACAGATTATATGTAAACGCTTTGATGGAGAAGAAGGTGCTCACCAAGGAAGAGAAGAACATCATAGCAAGCAGGCTGCACGGCAAGATGAATGACTTTAACAAGACCATCGAACATGCGGCGAGCGTGCTTTCAGAGATAACGAACCTCACATCGTTCGCCTTGACACCGACGCAGGATGAGGACGTACTCAAGTACATCAACCTCCTTCCGGTCGACGAGAAGACGGTAATCCTGATGATCGTCAGCGAGAGCGGCAAGGTTTCCAACAAGGCGGTCAAGATGAGCGTTCCTTACACGGAAGACAAGCTGAACCTGCTTTCTAAGACGATGACATACAATTACAAAGGAAAGACAATCAGCCAGGCCCTCACCAACAACATCATCGCAAACGTCGAGACGGACATAGTCGCGATGAGCGGACTCGCAGAGGACGTAATGCCAAGCTTCCTCAAGACCCTTGAGGATATGCTGAACGTAAACCTCTACATGGAAGGCCTAACGAACATATTTGACATTCCGGAATACAGCGACATCTCCAAGGCAAAGAGCTTCATCGAAATGCTCAGCCAGAAGGAGGAGCTGACCAAGAAGCTGATAGAGCGTGAAGACGGCATCATGGTTACCATCGGCGAGGAAAACTCAGATGATGTGCTGCAGGATTGCTCGTTGATAACCGCAAGCTACCACGTGGATGGCAAGCTCGTCGGCAAGATCGGAGTCATCGGCCCGACCAGGATGAAATACAGCGAGGTAACCTCGATTATTGAATATTTGACAGACAACCTAAACGATACATTTAAGCTGGAAAGCGGAGGTAATGAGGATGAATGAAGATAAAGTAAAAGAAGCCGAGTGTGCAGAGGCCGAGAAGGCGTGCGAGCAGGAGGCAGGCAATAAAGAAGAAAAGTGTTGCAAAGGCGAAAGCAAGGCAGGCTGCGAAGGCCACGGCGAGGGCCACGGTAAAGGCTGTGGAAAGCACGACGGTCACGGAAAGGGCTGTTGCAAGGAGCAGGCAGAGACTTCTGAAGAGGACGAAGCCCTGAACACGAAGTACCTGAGGCTGATGGCAGACTTCCAGAATTTCCGCCGCCGCACAGAGAAAGAAAAAAGCGACATTTATGCATTCGCAAACGAGAAAATCGTCAAAGAATTGCTTGATGTAATAGATAACTTTGAGAGAGCGCTCGCGGCCGGTAACGACGGCGACAAGTTCCTCGAAGGGATGGAGATGATTCTGAAGCAGCTTCAGGCGGTGCTTGAGCGCGCAGGAGTCACCGAAATCGAATGCCTGGGACTTGACTTTGACCCGAACTTCCACAACGCCGTGATGACAGAGGACAGCACGGAGTACGAGAGCGGCAAGGTCACCGAGGTGCTTCAAAAGGGGTATGTTTTGAACGGACGCGTGGTAAGACCTTCAATGGTAAAGGTCGCGAATTAAAACTTGTTAATTTGTCCCACACAAACAGGTATATACAATAATTTTTACATAGAAACAAAATAAAAGACTAATCAGAAAGATAATTTAGGAGGAAAATAAAATGGCAAAGGTAATAGGAATTGACTTAGGAACAACAAACAGCTGCGTAGCAGTATTAGAGGGTGGCGAACCTACAGTTATCGCCAACGCAGAAGGCATGAGAACTACTCCATCGGTAGTAGGCTTCAAGAAAGACGGCGAAAGACTGGTAGGAGAGACGGCTAAAAGACAAGCTGTTACTAACCCAGACAGAACAATCTCTTCAATCAAGAGACACATGGGCGAAAACTACAAGGTAACAATCGATGGCAAGGATTACACTCCACAGGACATCTCCGCTATGATTTTGACTAAGCTGAAGAACGACGCAGAAAGCTATCTCGGCGAGAAGGTAACGGAAGCTGTAATCACAGTTCCGGCATACTTCTCAGACGCACAGAAGCAGGCAACCAAGGACGCTGGCAGAATCGCTGGCCTGGATGTAAAGAGAATCATCAACGAGCCTACAGCAGCATCCCTTGCTTATGGACTTGACAAAGAAGAAGGATCCCACAAGATCCTCGTATACGACCTCGGCGGCGGCACATTCGATGTATCCATCCTTGAACTCGGTGACGGCGTATTCGAAGTACTCGCAACAAACGGCGATACGAGACTCGGCGGCGACGACTTTGATGATGTACTCATGAACTACCTCGCAGACAAGTTCGCAAAGGAACACGGCGTAGACCTCAGAGCAGACAAGATGGCACTTCAGAGACTCAAGGAAGCAGCAGAGAAGGCAAAGAAGGAACTCTCCGGCTCCCAGACAGCAAACGTAAACCTTCCGTTCATCACAGTTACAGCTGATGGCCCGCTTCACATGAACGAAGACATCACGAGAGCTAAGTTTGACCAGCTCACTGAGCACCTCGTACAGAGAACAATCGAGCCTATGAACAAGGCAATGAGAGACGCAGGCGTTACAAACGCTGACCTCGCAAAGGTTATCCTCGTAGGTGGTTCCACAAGAATCCCAGCTGTTCAGGAAGCAGTTAAGAAAGTTACAGGCAAGGAGCCGTTCAAGGGCATCAACCCAGATGAATGCGTAGCAATCGGTGCATCTATCCAGGCAGGCGTTTTGACTGGTGAAGTTCACGACGTACTTCTTCTGGACGTAACTCCGCTTTCACTTTCCATCGAAACCCTCGGCGGCGTAGCAACCAAGCTGATTGAGAGAAATACAACTATCCCAACAAAGAAGAGCCAGATCTTCTCCACAGCTGCTGATAACCAGACTGCAGTAGACATTCACGTAATGCAGGGCGAAAGAGAAATGGCTGCTGGCAACACTACACTCGGTAGATTCCAGCTCACAGGCATCGCTCCAGCTCCTCGTGGAATTCCGCAGATCGAAGTTACATTCGATATCGACGCTAACGGTATCGTAAACGTAAGCGCAAAGGATATGGGCACTGGCAAGGAACAGAGAATCACGATCACTTCTTCCACGAACCTCTCCGAGGACGAGATCAAGAAGAAGGTTGCAGAGGCTGAGCAGTACGCTGAAGAGGACAAGAAGAGAAAAGAAGAAGTTGACATCAGAAACAGAGCTGAGTCACTCATCTATGATACAGAGAAGTCCCTCAAGGAGCTCGAAGGCAAGATTACAGACGACGAAAAGACTCAGATCACAGACGCCAAGGATCAGCTTCAGGCAGTTCTCAACAACGGCACTGTAGACCAGATCAAGGAAAAGACAGAAGCTTTGACAGAGAAGTTCCACATCATCTCGACCAAGCTTTACGAGCAGGCTCAGGCTGCACAGCAGGCTGCAGGTGCTGCAGGCGCTGGAATGGGCGGACAGGCTGGTCCGGACATGGGCGCTGGCGCTGCTGGTGCAGGTGCTGGAGCTCAGCAGGGCCCTGCAGACGACAACGTTGTAGACGCTGACTACACTGTAGTTGACGACGACAACAAGTAGTCGATATAGCGAGGCTTTCTAAGGCAGCGAGCTACGAACGAGAGCGAGCCGAGCGAAAGCGATAGATTAGAAACAAGCGGGTTGCGGGCGGATTTTGCTCGCAACCCATTGGAATTTTTAGAATTAGAAAACTAAACGTAAACATTAGGTAAGAGGTTAATTATGGCAGATAAACGCGATTATTATGAGGTGCTCGGACTTCAGAAGGGTGCGAGCGAGGATGAGATAAAGAGGGCCTTCCGTAAGCTGGCCATGAAATATCATCCCGATAAGAATCCAGGCGACAAGGAAGCCGAAGAAAAATTCAAAGAGATCAACGAAGCCTACAGCGTTCTGTCAGACCCGGACAAAAAGAGCAAATATGACAGATTTGGCCATGCCGGCGTAGACCCTAACGGAATGGGCGGCGGCGGCTTCGGAGGCGGATTCAGCGGCTTCGGTGGCTTTGAGGATATATTCGATATGTTTGGCGGTGCGTTCAGCGGCTTCGGCGGTGGCGGACAGCAGAGGAGAAGCAACCAGCCACGAAAGGGTCGTGACATTCAGAAGGCGATTTCCATCACATTCGAGGAGGCCGCATTCGGCACGAGCAAGAAGATAGAGCTCAACAAATACGTAAGCTGCAAGACATGCAACGGCGAAGGAACCAAGCCGGGCACGAGCAAGAAGACCTGTCCGAAGTGTAACGGCACAGGTCAGATCAGCCAGATGCAGAGGACGCCGTTCGGGCAGTTCCAGTCCGTCACGACATGCGATCAGTGCGGCGGCAGCGGCAAGATTATCGAGGAGCCATGTCCGGATTGCAAGGGTCAGGGCAGAGTCAGAAAGAACGTCTCGATTTCCGTTGACATTCCAGCGGGCATAGATAACGATAACGTAATTCCTATCAGAGGACAGGGCGAACCGGGCACGAACGGCGGCCCGGCGGGCGACCTTTACATAGTGGTAAATGTCAAGCCGCACAAGGTCTTCAAGCGTAGGGGCGCGGACCTTTACCTCGACATGCCGATTACCTTCGACCAGGCGGCGCTCGGCGCAGAGATCATAGTGCCGACGCTGGACGGCAAGGTTTCCTACAAGGTTCCGGCGGGAACGCAGCCAGGCACGACATTCCGCCTGAAGGACAAGGGAATCAAGTACGTCAAGAGGGAAGCCAAGGGCGACCTCTACGTCAAGGTGAACATCGAGGTTCCGACCAAGCTCAACCACAAGCAGAAGAAAGCAATCGAAGACATGGGCAAAGTCATGACCGACGACTGCTACCAGAAGAAGAGCTCATTCAAAGAAAAATTCAAAGAAATATTCAGCTAAAGAAAATATGCCGATTCGTAGAAGTCTTGCGAAAAAAGATTTATGCGGGTCGGTATTTTTTTCTGGATTGACGGATTTTATGTGCATTTTACGAAAATGTATTTAGATTATGCACATTTTTAGCTTTTTTGAAGATTTTGCTTGACGGCACCGAGGGGGTATCCATTATAATAGAAGGGAAGGATGTTTTCATAACGGAAATGGGGTGATTCATCTTGAAACTTCCTTTCAAAACCAAATTGTTTTACGGTATCGGCGGAATTTGTGATAACACGCTGTATACCCTGAGCGGAACTTATTTGTTATTGTATCTGACGACGGTGGCGGGCGTTAATCCTGCGATTGCGGGCACGATTTCCGCGATAGGCTCCATCTGGGAGGCGATTTGCGGTCCGATTATCGGGTTTAAGTCCGACGCGACCAAGTCGAAGTACGGGCGGAGAAAGCCTTTCCTCATGATTGCAGCGATTCCAGTCGTGATTGTGACGAGTCTGCTGTTCACGACGATTGACGGCTCGCAGGGACTGAAGGCGTTCTACTACGGATTCATGATTGTCCTGTTCTGGACGGTATTTGCGACGTTCTTCGTGCCGTACCTGACGTGGGGCTCGGATCTGACGGACGACTATAACGAGAGAACGGTGCTGCGTTCGTATGCGTACATCGGCAACCAAATCGGTATGTGTGTGGGAATGGTTTTGCCGACGACGATCGTTGCGTGCTTCATGGACATGGGCAGGACGGTTCAGCAATCCTGGCAGATGGTCGGAATCATCTCCGGCGTGGTCGGTGGCTCGGCGCTGCTCATCTGCTCACTGGCTATCAAGAAAGACGACAACAAGGACTTCGTTAAGCCTACGGAGAAGGAGCCTTTCCTCGACCTATCGACGGTCGGCGGAATGTTCCGCGAATATTTTGAGATTCTCAAGCTTAAGCCGATTCAGTTTTTGCTCGGCGCGAGCGTTGTTTATCTGATCGCGAATACGATTTTCTCGTCGGATAGAGTTTACTACATGACATACAACTTCGGGATGTCGGAGACGACGATATCGCTCATGATGCTCATCATCACGGTGACGGGCGTTATATTCGTGCCAATCATCGCCAAGTTTGCGGAGAAAACGGACAAAAAAGTCGTTTTCATGGTGGGCATCGGCTTCACAGGTGTGGTCATGATTGCATCTAAGTTCGTCGGCGTTGATTCATATGCAGCGATGGTCGTAATGTGCGTCGTTTACTCGCTCGGAAACACTTGCTACTGGCAGCTCATGCCTTCGATGATATATGACGTTTGCGAGGTTGAGGAGCTGATGAGCGGACAGAAACGCTCGGGCGCTGTAATCTCGCTGCAGGCGCTGTCCGAGTCGCTTTCGATTGCGGTGGGACTTCAGGTGCTGGGTATCATCCTCGACATGGCGGGATTCGCAAGTGACGCGGCTACTCAGTCGGCAGAAGCGCTTTCTTGGATTGAGATAAGCTTCGGGCTGATTCCTGGCATATTCATGTTGCTCGTCGTTTTCATGATGACGAAGTATCCGATCAACAGGGAGAACTTCAACCGCGTGCTCGGGGCGCTGGCTCGCCGCAAGTCGGGTGAGGAAATCGACATGAAGGAATTCGAGGATATTTTCGAATAAAATAATATTATGACAGGGAGTTTTCCCGGATATAAAATTTTGATGAATTGGGAGATTGCGCATGGAAGTTGTAATCATCACGGGGCTGTCTGGCGCGGGCAAGACCAAGGCGGCCGACTGGTTCGAGGACAAGGGCTACTATTGCATTGACAATATGCCGCCCGCCCTCATCAAAAACTTCATAGACCTCAGTCTCACGGGCGCGAGGAAGATTAAGAAGGCGGCGTTCGTAATCGACGTGCGCGGCGGGAGCTTCTTCGGGGATCTGAAGGCGAGCATAGCCGCGCTGGAGCAGGACGAGAACGTGGACTTTAAGATTCTGTTTATCGAGGCGTCGAACGAGGCCCTGATCAGGAGATACAACGAGACTCGGCGGACGCATCCGCTGACGGCGGCGGCGATTACGCCCGAGGTTATCGAAGAGGAGCGGGCAAGGCTTGCGGAACTCAGAGCGCACGCGACCTATATCATAGACACATCCTTACTCAAGGTCGCAGAGCTCAACTCGGAGCTCGATAAGCTGTTCCTGACTGCGAGCAAAAAATCGACTTTCGTGATAAATATAATGTCGTTCGGCTACAAGCACGGGATCCCAATCGAGGCGGACTGGGTCATGGACGTTCGGTTCATCCCGAATCCGTACTACGTGCCGAGCCTGAAGTCGCTCACGGGCAACAACCAGAAGGTCAGCCATTACGTGCTCAAGCACGACATCAGCAAGGAGTTCATCAACAGGATGACGGAGATGATTCGGAAGCTCATCCCTTGCTATATCAAGGAGGGCAAGTACAGCCTCACCGTGGCCTTCGGGTGCACGGGCGGGCATCATCGCTCCGTGGCTGTGGCTAACGAGATGGCACGGATTTTCTCTGAAGAGGGCAGGCGCGTGACGCTGGAGCACCGCGACCTGTAGCATTTGTAGATTTTGATGGACGATTGAGATGTGCGGCTGCGAGAATTTTGATGGAAAAATATCGAAATCTTTGGTGTGCAATATTTTTCGTACTTGAATATATCCCGAAGCGGGTGTATAATATTGATGTTGGTGCAAAACCACCGTTATTAGTAATTATTTTGTTTGAAAAAATGAAATAAAAAGGAGATTGATTGAAATGGACAAATTAATTATCAGCGCATGTATTTGTGGCGCAGAAGTAACAAAGGAAAACAACCCTGCAGTTCCTTACACTGTAGAAGAAGTTGTAAGAGAAGCAAAGTCGGCTTATGATGCTGGTGCAGCTCTTATCCACCTTCACGTAAGATGGGACGACGGTACTCCAACTCAGGACAAGGGCAGATTCC
>CAVEOR010000056.1:0-7646 GCA_963617285.1 Anaerovoracaceae bacterium
TCCATAGTCTTCTACGACGGCGAGCGGGTAATCGGCGGCGGCTTTATAACCGAAAGCACACACAAAACTAAATAAATTTGTCAATAAGGAAATTTACTTTAAACGTGAGGACATAAAATATAGTGAAATCATATCTGACATTTGTATCCACGATGCTGGTTTTCGGCACCGTGGGAATTTTTAGAAAATACATATCGCTTTCGTCTGGGATGCTATCGTGTGCACGCGGACTTCTGGGCGGAGCTTTTTTGCTTGTATTCATAGCTGTAACCAGACGCAAAATGCAGAGCCTTGAGAAAAAAACATGTCTGCTTCTCATACTGTCAGGCATTTTGATGGCATTTAACTGGATTTTTCTATTTGAATCATACAATTATACAACGGTCGGGACAGCGACGCTTTGCTATTACATGCAGCCCACGATTTTGATTCTTCTTTCGCCTCTTGTATTCAAGGAAAAGTTAACAGCAAAAAAAATGATATGTGCTTTGGCAGCGGTGGTAGGAATAGTTTTCGTGTCTGGCATTCTCGGAGAATCAGCGGCAGGTTCGCAAAATTATATAGGAATAACCTGTGGGCTGATTGCTGCCGTGCTATATACCTCCGTCATCATTCTTAACAAAGTTATACAGGTCGAGGACGCATACCAGAAGACTTGCATTCAGCTGCTTACTGCAGCCATAGCTGTAATTCCGTATGTACTTATCACAGAAGATGTTTCCGCTGTCAGCTTGGATTCGAGAACCATTGTATTGGTCTTGATTCTCGGCATCTTCCACACTGGAATCTCATACGCACTGTACTTTGGAAGCATGAAGGATTTGAAAGCACAATCAATCGGTGTTCTCAGCTATATTGACCCCGTATCGGCCTTGATTTTCTCAGCGATTATCCTTGACGAAAAGCTCTCCACATTCGGCTTGCTAGGTGCCGTCTTAATCATCGGCTCCGCCCTCGCAAGCGAGTTAACTTTTAAGAAAGAGGTAAGGACGGAATGAAGGATATAAAGAGGTTTTTCCTGAGAGTGTTACTGCTTTTAATTGCGGTGGCTATGGTCGGGGGACTGGTCGTCATGCTTGTCAATAGCAAGGTCAAAAATAGCACACAGGATGATATTTATTATGTCGCGCAGGATGATGATATAGAATTTAATTCGATTTCGCTCAGCAAAATCGAGGATTTTGATGCTGACTGTGCAATTGTGCTCGGTTGTGGCATCGAAGATGAGGAAACGCCAAGCCCGATGCTAAAGGATAGACTAGATGTCGGAATTGCACTCTATGAGCAGGGGCTCGTGCCAAAGATTCTGCTCACTGGCGACAATGGTCAGGTGGAGCACAACGAGATACATGTGATGCTGAAGTACACGAAAGAGGCGGGAGTGCCAGATGAGGATATTTTCTGCGACCATGCAGGCTTCTCAACATACGATTCGATGTATCGAGCTATCGATATATTCAAGGTCAGCAAGGCAATTGTAGTGACACAACTGTATCATGAGTATAGAGCATTGTATATTGCAAAGGCACTCGGAATCGAGGCGTGCGGCGTTGCTTCCGATCAGCAAAAATATTTTGGGCAGACATATCGCGAATGTCGCGAGATCCTGGCTCGTGTCAAGGATTTCGGCAAGTCAATCATCAAAACAAAGGCAACATACGGTGGAGATGCAATTCCGATAACTGGAAGCGGCATAACGAGTCACGGTGAGTGATGTGATAAATCATCACATAAACTTGCGATCTCATACCTAAGGGTAGCGTAAACTAGAACTATAATTTTGATATAACAGATGAGGAGGATATAATAATGGCTGATATTACAAAGGTAGAAGTAAATAAAGATGAGGCAAAGCGTGCACACGCAGATTCCATGGTGTTCCCGATTGGAGAGCCTAATGATGCGTTTGCAAAATATTTCATTGGACAGAGTTATCTTGCACCTGTTTCGACGACGCAGGTAGGAATTTTTAATGTCACATTCGAGCCGGGATGCCGCAATAACTGGCATATTCACCACGCATCCGAAGGCGGCGGACAAATCATAATCTGCATAGCTGGACACGGATATTATCAAGAATGGGGCAAGGAAGCCGTAGAAATGAAGCCAGGCGATTGCATCAACATTCCACCAGAAGTCAAGCATTGGCACGGGGCGGCACCAGATTCTTGGTTCTCGCATCTTGCAGTCGAGGTTCCAGGGAAGGATGGCTCCAACGAATGGCTCGAACCAGTAACAGACGAAGACTACGGCAAGCTGAAATAAATCCATTAAAAAGTCTATGAAATTCATAGACTTTTTGTATTGAATATGGTACAATTATTCTGTTGTTTTTTGAGAGCAATTTGTGTGATAAAACAAAATTTGATAAAACCCCTAGGAGGATAATATATGGAAAAGTTAGGCTTAAACGAAATAAGAAAACGCTTTTTGGACTTTTACGAGAGCAAGGATCACTATGTTGGCAAATCCGCCAGCCTCATTCCAAAGAATGACAAGTCGATTCTGATTATAAACTCAGGCATGGCGCCACTCAAGGCGTACTTCGCAGGGACAGAAACTCCACCAAAGAAGAGAATGTGCACTTGCCAAAAGTGCATCCGTACTGGCGATATCGAGAACGTAGGTCATACTGCACGCCACGGCACATTCTTCGAGATGCTCGGAAACTTCAGCTTCGGCGATTACTTCAAGAAGGAATCGCTTTCTTGGGGCGTTGAGTTCCTCACTGAGCATCTGGGATTTCCTATGGATAAACTCTGGGCAACGGTTTACCTCGATGACGAGGAAGCTATCGGCATCTGGAAATCCATCGGCATGAACCCTGACCATATCGTTAGACTCGGCAAGGAAGATAACTTCTGGGAAATCGGTCTTGGACCTTGCGGACCAGACTCGGAGATTTTCTACGATAGAGGCGAGGAATACGGCTGCGGCAAGCCTGATTGCAAGCCTGGCTGCGATTGCGACAGATTCATCGAAATCTGGAACCACGTATTCACTCAGTTCAACAAGGAAGAGGACGGCTCCTACTCGAACCTGGCTCATCCGAACATCGACACAGGCATGGGACTTGAGAGAATGGCTTGCGTAATGCAGGGCACAGACTCAATCTTCGATGTAGACACTATCAAATATATACTCCAGGGCGTAGTTGAAAAATCTGGCGTTGCATATCACGACGGAGCAGAGCCGACGGATGTTTCCATCAGAATCATCACTGACCACCTCAGAGCTATGACGTTCATGATTGCAGACGGCATCATGCCTTCGAACGAGGGCAGGGGCTACGTGCTCAGAAGACTGCTTAGAAGGGCTGCTCGTCACGGCAGAATCCTCGGAATCAAGGGCACATTCCTAGTTGAGCTTTCCAACAGAGTAATCGAAGTTTCTGGCGATGCTTACCCTGAGCTCGTAGAGAAAAAGGCTTACATCCAGAAGATTATCCAGGTCGAGGAAGACAACTTCGCTGCTACAATCGACAAGGGCGAGGAAATCATCGCTGGATATATCGACCAGCTTAAGAAATCAGGCAAGACAGTTCTCGACGGAGCAAGCGCATTCAAGCTCTACGATACATATGGATTCCCACTTGAGCTCACTCAAGAAATCCTCGAGGAAAACGGCTTTACTGCTGACGAAGAGGGCTTCAAGGAGCACATGAAGGCTCAAAGAGAACTCGCAAGAAAGAACAGAAAGTCAAGCGAAGAAGAGGGCTGGGACAAGAACGAGCTCGAACTCAACGTAGAAAAGACCGTATTCACAGGTTACGATACGCTTCTGGACAGCGGCGTTGTTCAGGCTATCATCTTTGATGGTGAGCTTGTAAACGAGGTCGGCGAAGGCCAGAAGGCAATTATAATTCTCGACAAAACACCGTTCTATGCTGAAGGCGGCGGACAAGTTTGCGATAACGGATTTATGTCAACAGTAACTGAAGCTGATGATGAAAAGATCTTTGATGCGGAAGTTGTAAAAGTTGAGAAGAAGGACGGAGTTTTCTTCCATACAGTAAACGTTCTGGCTAACGAGCTGCATGTTGGCGACGAGGTTCTGCTCGCAGTTGACCCTGAGAAGAGAAATTGCACTGCTAGAAACCACACTGCAACACACCTTCTGCAGAAGGCACTGCGCGAGGTTGTCGGAACCCATGTTGAGCAGGCCGGTTCCATGGTAAATGAGCACGTTCTTAGATTCGACTTCTCGCACTTCGAGGCGGTTACACCTGAACAGCTCGCCGAGGTTGAGAAGATCGTAAACGAAGTGATTTGCAACTTCATGCCGGTTAACGTTACCGAGATGAGCATGGAAGATGCACAGAAGACTGGCGCAATGGCACTCTTCGGTGAGAAATACGGCTCAAAAGTTAGAGTTGTCAACGCTGGAGACTGGTCAATCGAGCTCTGCGGTGGTACTCATGTTCACAACACCGGAGAAATCGGTGCATTCAAGATCGTTTCCGAGGGCGGCGTAGCTAGTGGCGTTAGAAGAATCGAGGCTGTAACAGGTACTGGTGTACTCGCTGCTGCTGAGACTGCTGAAGATACTATTTCCAAGGCATGCGAGGCTCTCAAGTGCAACAAGAATGCTCTCGTAGACAAGGCAAAGGCAATGGCCGAGGAACTCAAGGCTCTCAAGAAGGAACTTGATGAAATCAAGAAAGCTGCAATGGGCGGCGAAGTAGACGAGATGATTGCAGGCGCAAAGGAAATCGCTGGCGTTCGCCTCATCACAAGACAGTTTGCTGATTACAACATCAACGACCTGAGAAGCCTTTCCGACGACATCAAGAAATCCCATAAGGGAGTTATCATGGTATTTGCGACTGTAATTGGTGAGAAGGTTACGTTCCTCGTATCCATTACGGACGATCTGGTAGAGAAGGGTTACCACGCTGGAAATATGATCAAGCAGGTTGCTGCTGCATGCGGTGGCGGTGGCGGCGGCAAGGCTGACATGGCTCAGGCTGGCGCGAAGGATTCTTCCAAAATAAATGATGCATTTGCTGTTGCAGAATCATTAATAAAATAGTATAATCAAAGCAATCTTAAGATGGAAGGGAAGTGTTTTCAAATGGATAAGAACACGATAATGTTCAATGCTTTTAAGGTAGAAAAATCGAACAAGCAGATTCTAAAGGACGTTTATCAAGCGTTAGAAGAAAAGGACTATAACCCGATTGACCAGCTCGTAGGATATTTGATTTCGGGAGACCCATCCTACATCACGAGCTATAACAATGCTCGTACTATGATCAAGAGCATTGATCGCGACGATCTCATCGCCGAGATGCTGAAGGAATACATCGAATCAGAGGACAAATAATATCAAAATTTTACCTGCATTTACCTCGCAATATCTATATCTATGCTTTTTTGAGCATATACATTGCTGTGTGTGAACACATATAGAACAACGAGTGGGTGCAGGTTTTCGTTTACCGAGATAAAATTAAGAAAATCAACCGAAGTAGGAGAACTTTACATGAGAAAAATTGGACTTGACGTAGGCGACAAAACCGTTGGAATTGCTATATCGGACCCGCTTAACATCACAGCACAGGGTATAATGACGCTCGAGAGAGTCGGAATCCGCAAGGACACGGGTAAAATCTTAGACCTAGTCAAAGAATACGAATGCGACACGATTGTAATCGGCCTGAACAAGAATCTCGACGGTACAGACAGCGTCCAGACAGAGAAGGTCTACGAATTCCGCACTATGCTTGAGAACAAGATGCGTTCGACAGGCATGAAGGGCATAGAAGTCGTTTGGCAAGACGAGAGATTTACCACTGTTATCGCACAGCGAGTTCTCATTGAAGCAGATGTAAGCCGCAAGGACAGGAAGAAGGTAATCGATAAACAGGCAGCCGTGCTCATACTCCAAAGTTACCTTGATACACTTACTCATCGTGTGTGAAATACAATTTTGGGAAAAGGAAATTGAAAAAGAAATGGAAAAAGTGAAGGAATTTTTGGCAAGAAAGGACATTGTCATTTCAGTAAAACGTTACGGTATCGACGCACTCGGTGCCATGGCTCAGGGCTTATTCTGTAGCTTGCTAATCGGTACGATTATAAACACTCTCGGAACGCAGTTTAATATCGAAGCTCTGACGATGACCGTTGTAACTATCAATGAGACTGCATACACGGTCGGAGGACTTGCATCTGCTATGTGCGGACCTGCTATGGCAGTAGCAATCGGATATGCACTGCACTGTCCGCCGCTCGTATTATTCTCGCTTATAACAGTCGGTTTCTCGTCGAATGCTTTGGGTGGAGCAGGGGGGCCGCTTGCGGTACTCTTTGTAGCAATCGTAGCTGCAGAAGTCGGCAAGGCTGTATCAAAGGAAACCAAGATTGACATTCTCGTGACGCCGCTGGTTACGATTGGCGTAGGCGTTGCTTTATCCGCATGGTGGGCACCAGCGCTCGGTGCAGCGGCCATGAAGGTGGGCAGCCTGATTATGTGGGCAACTGAGCTTCAGCCGTTCTTCATGGGAATAGTAGTTTCCGTGCTCGTAGGCGTGGCTCTTACGCTTCCAATTTCCTCCGCAGCTATCTGTGCAGCTCTTCAGCTGACAGGGCTTGCTGGTGGCGCAGCGGTGGCTGGTTGCTGTGCTCAGATGGTCGGATTCGCCGTTATGTCCTTCAAAGAAAATAGCTGGGGAGGCTTGGTATCACAGGGCCTTGGAACTTCGATGCTTCAGATGGGTAACATCGTCAAGAATCCTCGCATCTGGATTGCTCCGACGCTCGCATCCGCAATCACAGGCCCAATTGCAACTTGTTTATTCCATCTGGAAATGAACGGCCCTGCAATTTCATCTGGTATGGGTACTTGCGGTATGGTTGGCCCAATCGGTGTATACACGGGATGGGTGAGTGATGTAGCATCTGGCGTCCGCGGTGCAATCACCGGAATGGACTGGCTCGGACTCGCACTTATATGCATAATCCTGCCAGCAATACTTGCACCACTGATCAATATGTTTTTCAGGAAAATCGGCTGGGTTAAAGACGGCGACCTGAAGCTCGACTAATGTGAAAGGAGAGGGGAAAAATGAATTTCTTAGATATTTTGCTTAAGAGAAGAAGCGTAAGAAAGTATACAGATGAGAAGATTACAGAAGAACAGCTGCAGATGATTCTGAATGCTGGATTGTTGTCTCCGTCAGGTCATAACTATAAGCCTTGGGAGTTAATCGTAGTGCAGGATAAAGATACTCTGATGAAGATGTCCGAGTGCCGCGTAGGTTCTGCCAAGATGCTTACAGGTGCGGCAGCGGCCATCGTAGTACTTGGAGATGAGGAGAAAACAGATGTATGGACAGAAGATTGCTCCATAGCTATGTCCAACATGCACATAATGGCTGATAGTCTCGGCCTCGGAAGCTGCTGGATTCAGGGACGCAACCGCGATGCAGAAGATGGACGAACCACAGAAGAATACTTGCGTGACATCCTTGGATTCCCAGAGAACATGCGCCTGGAAGCGATTCTTTCGATTGGGCATCCAGTCACGCAGCCAAATCCACACGATCTAGCTGATATTCCGAAAGATAAAATCCACTACGAAAAATACTAATGATAGTCGCAACTATAAGATTATGCTTAAGCATCCTGAGAGGGTGCTTATTC
>CAVEOR010000057.1:0-7610 GCA_963617285.1 Anaerovoracaceae bacterium
AGAAAAAGCGCAAATCCGTTTGGACTTACGCTTTCGCAACTCAACTTTTAATATGTCTTTATTTTACACCTTCTCGAGGGATTTGTCAATTTCAATCAGAGAAAATTCCGGTTGGCGGCTCGCCGCTCCTGGTGGATGCTCACCACCGTGTACAGGATTACGGCCGCCCAAATGAAGCAGAGCATGATTACCTGCGCGCGGCCGATTTCCTCGTGGAGCAGGATGCTGCACACGATTCCGAACGACGGCGACAGGTACTGCGAAATCCCCATGAATGTCATCGGCACCCTCTTGACGCAGCTCGCGTAGAGCATGATCGGAAGCGACATTATCGCTCCCGCTGCCATCAAGAAAGCTTGCGTGCTGAGATCCACGGACGCAAGCCCGTTTTCTCCCATTCTACATACCAAAATCGTTATAAGCGCAAATGGTGCTACGAGCAGCAGATGAACTGCCGTGCAGACCACTGCGTCTTTTTTTACGTTCTTCATGAAGGCTGCGTATACCGAGAAGCAGAACATGAGCGCGATCGAAACGAGCGGCGCATTGCCGAATCCGCTGCCGGAAACCACAACGCCTGCTACTATAATCGCCCCAGCTGCGACGAGCTGCCAAGTTAACTTTTCCTTAAAAACGATAACCGCGATTACGCAAGCCACTATCGGCGCCACATAGTAGCCGAGCGCCGTTGCCAGCACGTTTCCGCTCGTCACCGCGAACAGGTATATCGCCAGATCCAGGAAGTTGAAGAACGCGCCTGGCACCAGGTGCTTCAGCATCAGGTCCTTATCGCGAAACGTCTCGATTATTTCCTTGCCGCGCCCGCGGAGCAGAACGATCAGATTCACCCAGATGCAGCCCCAGATTATGCGGCTCATCAGCAGGAAGAGCCCATCGATATCAGTCTTCAGTTGGAAAAACAGCGGCTGAAATCCCCAGATAGTATAACAGAGGATTATGAATGCGATATCGCGTTTAACTGTATTCGGCCTCTCCGTGCTCATCACCACAACCTGTTTCCGTTCCAGAGTTTATCTGGATACTCGCCCTTGTCCTTCATGGACTGAAGAGCGTTAACTACACTTTCCTTATCTTCCTTATATGTCACGCCGTACCAGCGGTCGCGCGACTTGAGGACCTTGACCTCGGCCTTGCCCTCTCTGAGCAGCCTGTCGACTACTCCCGGCAGGAAGTACTCGCCCTTCTGCGGGTTCTCCGCGAGGATTTTGTCGAGAATGTGCGGGAAGCCCGCTTCCATCTCGTCCATCATCGATGGCGTGAATCCCCAGAAGTTCATGGATACGGTCGTTCCCTCTGCCAGCGCAACCCAAGTCTGCCCGTCATCCTCGGTGTAGACGATTTCGCCGTCGCCACCATCACGTCTCTGAATTCTCGTGCGCTCTGTAATCTCTGCAAGCTTGCCGTCCGCCGTCGTCTGGCACACGCCACGAGAAACATAGCCGTTCTCCGTCAGCGTGTTCTCGATATCGTAGCCGACCATGCAATACTCGTATTTTTCGCCATCCTGCGCATTCTCCAGGAAGTCATAGATGACCTGGAATGCACCCGGCCCGTAGTAATCGTCCGCGTTGATAACCGCAAACGGGCCGTCCACAGCGTGTCTTGCCGCGAGCACCGCGTGAGCGGTTCCCCAAGGCTTCTGCCTGCCTTCTGGCACTGCGTACCCATCTGGCAAGTCGCCGAGCTCCTGGAACACGTACTCCGTCTCCATGTACTTGCCCGCGCCATTGTCTACGAGTCTTCGGAAGTCCTCTTCATTTTCTCTTTTTATCACAAAAATCGCTTTCTTGAAGCCTGCCAAATATGCGTCATACAGCGAGAAGTCGAGGATGATTTCTCCCTGGTCGCTCACTGGCTCTATCTGCTTGAGTCCCCCGAATCGGCTACCCATGCCGGCCGCCATAATCACGAGAACTGGGTCTTTTCTGTCATTGCTCATGCTTACTGTCTCCTATCTATAATTCTGCCTGCTGCTATTGTCGGTTGCCCGGCTTCAGCTTACTCTGCCGCCTACATCCAACTCGTATCGTCCAAGTCAATATCCAGCCCGTTCATCTTGCAGAGCGTGCTGACCACCGCGAAGATAATCACCGCGCCGAGGTTCGCCGTCGTGTTGTCCTGGTCGAATCTCGGAGAAATCTCGCAGATGTCGAAGCCCTTGACTTTCCTCGTTCTGAGGATGTGCTTGATCACCGGCAGTACCACCTCCGGGTCGAGTCCCAGCGACTGAGTCGCGCTGACTCCTGGCGCAAACGCCGAAGAAAAAACATCCGTACAAATCGTTATGTACGCATTCTCGCAATCTCCCATGAAGAGATCGACTTTTTCGAGGATGCTTGCATAGCCCATCGTCTGGAAATCCCTCGCCAATATATAATCCACACCGAGCGCCTTCGCTACCTTGAACAGCTGCACCGTGTTGCTGTGCTGCTGAATTCCGAGCGGCATATACTTGTATTTCTCGCCATCGTCGTGGCAGATGTCCGCAATCTGGCGGAACATTGAACCAGAGGAGCTTCCATTATTATATGGTCTGAGGTCGAAGTGCGCATCGAAGTTCACGATTCCGAGCCTTGCCTTCTCTTCGTCCCGAGCGCCCGCACCTGTTGCTACCGAGTTGGCCAAGCTCGCATTATCACCTGCGCCAGCTGGGTCCGTCTTGCCGCTCGCCTTCCGCAAATTGTGATACTCCCCGAGGAAGTGTCCGAACGTCGTCTCGTGTCCACCGCCCAGCACGATTGGGAAAAGATTGAGGCTGAGGATTTTCTCGACCGCATGGCCGAGGCCAATCTGGCCGTTTTCCATCGACATTCCGTCGCAGATGATATCGCCCGCATCGAAGAGCTTGACTTCCTGCGAGAACGCGCATGGCAAATTCGACATCTGCCCTCTGATGAAGTCCGGTGCCAGCGCCGAGCCGACTCTTCCCTTATTTCTCTTGATTCCCTGCTCGCTGCAGAAACCTATGAATGCAAATCCGAGCTTGCCCTCGAACGGCTTAAGGCTCTCGTCTGCGAGGTCCAGCGGCTGCACCCACTGGTGCCACCTGAACGCATCATAATCCGTATCGCTATCCACTCTGCCCTTCCAACATTCCATGGCATTTGTGTAGTATTTTTCAATATTTTTTTTCATATCTCTATTTTCCTTTCATGCCCTTTTATGATACAATATTGCCGTGAGAAAATCAAGAAAGGACGCAAAACCTATGATAAAAAATATGTTCGACGCAGAAGCAGATGCTATATTCGCAGTTGCTGACCTCATGGCTACCGCAGCCAAGACCGCACCGAAGGGAAGCGGCAAAGACACGATTTGCACGGCTATCGTCTCCGGCGAGGACAAAGACAAGCTTCGCGACACACTCGAGGCGCTCGGCAAGGAGTACGGCGAGGACTTCATGGTGCGCGACTCTGGAAATATCGACAATTCCACTTGCGTAGTGCTCATCGGTTGCTACGACACGTACTTCGGACTGAACAACTGCGGAATGTGCGGATTCAAGAACTGTGGCGAGAACAAGAAGCACGGCTGCCCTTGCATTTTCAACGTTACTGACCTCGGTATCGCTGTCGGCTCCGCTGTCTCCGTTGCAGCTGACCACCGTATCGACAACCGCGTGATGTACTCGGCAGGCAGAGCCGCAATCAAGCTCGGCATCCTCGGGGATAACGTCAAGCTCTGCTACGGAATTCCGCTCAGTGCGAGCAACAAGAGCATCTACTTCGATAGAAATCCAGGCGCAGTCCTGCTCTAACGCACAGGCGCACAAATATAAGCAGACAAAGCAGATAATTTGGAGGAAAAAATTGAAACTTTTTAAGAATATCCGTGGGCTTGCCGTCATAATCGGCGGGATGCTCAAACTATCAAAGAACGCGAGAGCGATAGAGGCCGCGAGGGCTCGAGGCGACTACGAGACCGAGCGCGCAGAGATTCTCAACGCTTGCCAAATCTGGTCAACGCATATTGTTGAGAAGCTCAACGTGCACATCAACATCATCGGCGAGGAGAAGCTCCCCAAGAGCGGACCTGTCGTATACATCGCCAATCACCAATCTTACGCCGATATACTGACGTTCCTGTATTGCGTCAAGAACCATCAGGTTGCTTTCATCGCAAAGGATGCACTTGAGAAAATTCCGATTTTTGGCAAGTGGATTAAGAGGATTCGTGGTATATTCATGCATAGAGAGGATGCTCGCTCGTCGCTCATGACGATCAAGCAAGGCGTTCAGTATCTGAACGACGGCTTCTCGCTCATCATATTCCCAGAGGGCACTAGGAGCCACAGCTCGCAGATGGCTGAGTTCAAGGCAGGAAGCTTCAAACTCGCAACCAAGGCGAAGGTCCCTATCGTTCCGGTAACGCTCGACGGCGGCTACCACATGTACGAGGAGACAGGTGCGGTTCTTCCAGGTCAGACGATTACTTTTACCGTCCACGACCCAATCGAAACCGCAGGCATGTCCCGCCAGGAAATGGCAGACATCCACACCAAGGTCGAAGAAATCGTCCGCAGCGGTCTGCCACAATTGCAATAAATAAGGAGGAGAAAGATGTATAATATTTTGGTATATTACAAAGCAGATAACAAAGAAGACATGCAGGGCTTCTACGAAGAGGTAAAAGCCGCACAAGTCGCAGAGAGATCAAGGAAAGACGCTGGAAACATCCAGTACGATTACTTTTTCTCGGCGGATAAAGACAACGAGATTTTGCTCGTAGAAAGATGGGTAAGCAAGGAACTCCAGCAGGCACACACGATGCAGCCAGCGTTCGCTGCCCTTGCCGATCTCAAGCGTAAGTACAATGTCATCACCTCTATCGATGAGCTCTAAAGAGTATATTATGTATGGAAAAAATTATACTTTATCTTATAGCAATAAATATTGTTACATTCTTAGTGTATGGCCTGGACAAGTGGAAGGCTAAGCGGGATGCGTGGAGGATCAAGGAGTCGACGCTACTGCTACTTGCAGTTGTCGGAGGCTCAGTGGGAGCGCTGCTCGGAATGCAGGTCTTCCGCCACAAGACGAAGCACGTGCAATTTACAGTCGGCGTGCCAGTGATCTTGCTCGCGCAAATCGCACTGGTCATCTGGTGGCTGATGCGCTAATCCGCCCGTGGTTAATCAATACGCATTGAAAATCCCGCCCAGCGAGACAGCCAGGCGGGTTTCTTACACTCTTGTCTAATTGTCATACCAAAAACGGCATCAGGTAAAATGGTTTCTGCATCAGGTTCTCCTCGCTGCCAACATCCTTCTGCGATAATAAATAAATGTTATGCACGTTTGCGGAGAATTTCCTGTAAAATTCTTTGATTGATTCGTGTTCACCAAGCCCAGATGACTTGACCTCAAAGGCATTTATTTTACTGCCTTCAGAAATTAGAAAATCGACCTCGTAATAGTGCGTGCTCCCCGTTTTTTCCCATGTGTGATAGAAGAGTTCCCTGCCTGAGGCTGCAATCATCTGCGCAACGAGGTTCTCATAAAGATATCCTAAATTGGCTGGCAGTCTATCCGAGAGCAATTTGGCATATATGTCATTCTCCGCCACCGGCCTGTCGATAAACATCAGCGTTACGAACAGCCCCGTGTCTGAAAGATATAGTTTATAGCTATCAAAGTCCTTCGTGTCCGCCAAGCTGACCCTCGGATCTGTCGAATTGTAGCACGGCAAAATTGTTTTGGAGTCAATCAAATCATATAATAGCTCTTCTGCCTTTGAATTGTTCTTCTTGCCTATAGCTGTTGTAATCCTGTATTTTCGCGAATCCTTCGCAAGCTGTGCTGGAATGGAGTGATATAATGCCGAGATTCTTCCTGACGCGTCAATTTTCTTGAAATCATCTTCATAAAGCCCTATAATTTGCCGCTTTATCATGTCGATTTCCGAAAAATTCTTTCCATCTATATACGCTTCCACTGCCTGCGGCATGCCGCCAACCGCCATATATATCCGCAAATCTCTCATCAGCTTGCGATTCGTAGCCTGTCCGATTGGCTCCCCCGTCTGGTAAATCTGCTGCAGAAGTTCATAATTCGCCCCTGTAGCCTTGCAGAATTCCTCGTAATCCATCGGGTATACTTGAATTTTCATTTCCTCCGAAGGAATCAGGATATCCTTGACATTTTTCTTTATCGAAATCAACGAGCCTGTTTCAAGGTAGCTGTACCGACCATCCGCCACGAGATGCTTGATTGCCTGTCTTGCCTTTGGGAAAAGCTGCACCTCATCAAAAATAATCAGCGACTCACGCTCATATAAAGTCACGCCTGTCTCTGCCTGCAATCTCAAGAAAAAGAGATCCAAATTCCCCACATCGTCAAAGCAATCTCGAACGTTATCAGTCGCTTTGGAAAAATCTATCAAGATATATGACTTATACTCGTTCTGAGCAAAATGCTCAGCAATTGTTGATTTTCCAACACGCCTTGCCCCCTCGAGCAGAGCCGCATACTGTCCCGAGTATTTTTCCTTCCATTCAAGAAGCTTGTAATAAGCCTTGCGTTCGAAATTCATGCTTTACCTCCATGACTTTATCTCTGTAATGCCATGTTAACACAAAATGTGCTTTTCTTCAAGCTTTATTTTTGCGAAAATGTGCTTTTCTTCAAAGTTCATTTGCACCAAAATGTGCTTTTCTTCAAGGTCTTTACATGCTAAAATGTGCTTTTCTTCAAAAAAAGTCATTTGTTCTGAAATCCATCAGAAAAAATGACTTTTTTTATCGTGGTTCTATTTTCTCAGTGATTTCAACATGTCCAGGAGGCGTTCGAGCTCGTCCTTGCTGAAATACTCTATCTCTATCTTGCCTTTGCTACCATTCTGGTTGATGTTTACCTTCGTGCCGAGAACATCCTTAAGCTCGCGCTCGACCTTGGCAACGTTGGCGTTCTTCGTCTTCTTGACTGGCTTCTTCTTTGGCTTACCAATCTCTGCGGCTAGCTTCTCGGTTTCCCTAACAGAAAGCCCTTCTTTTACAATCTTATCGCAGAGCCTCTTCCTAGCATCTTCGTCTTCTATCGTTATTACCGTCCTACCATGCGCAGCGGAAAGCTTGCCTTCTGATACGAGACTTTTTACATAATCTGGAAGTTTGAGAAGTCTAAGCGAGTTCGTAATATACGGACGACTCTTGCCAAGGCTCTTGGACACCGCATCTTGCGTCATCCCAAATGTCTCGACCATCCTGCTTATACCTTCAGCCTCTTCTATAGGATTGAGGTCTTCTCTTTGCATGTTTTCGATGATTGCGATGAGCATATTCTGCTCCTCGTCGAGCTCTCTAACTAGGCACGGAACCTCTGTGAGGCCAGCCTTGATAGCCGCTCTCCAACGACGCTCGCCTGCTACAATCTCGTAACTCTTTCCTTTTTTTCTAAGTATAATTGGCTGAATTACGCCATGTTCAAGTATTGAATTTGCAAGGTCTTGAAGCTTTTCCTCGTCGAATGTCTTTCTCGGCTGATTCTCATTCGGCATGATGTCGAAGGTCTTGATGTATCTAACGGAATCGCCAGATGCCAGTTCTTCTTCTGTTGTCTTCTTATTAGTATTTGTAGGTGTGATTTCTACAGG
>CAVEOR010000058.1:0-7300 GCA_963617285.1 Anaerovoracaceae bacterium
CGGTGTTGGAGCTGACGCCGCTGATTCAGGATGGAGAAAAAATCCCGCAGTCCGCGGGAAGCGATTCGGATGTTGTGATTAAGTTCGACCACGTGTCATTTAGGTTCGATGATGCCGATGAGGAGACGCTCTCCGACATCGACTTCTGCGCTCGGCGCGGGCAGACGACCGCAATCATAGGCGGCACGGGAAGCGGCAAATCCACGATTGCCAAGCTGATACTCCGCTTCCACGACGTGACAGGCGGACAAATTCTCTTGGGTGTGAACGATATCCGCGACATAACGCAGGATGAACTTCGCTCGCACATATCATACGTACCGCAGAAGGCATGGCTTTTCTCGGGCACTATTGCAGACAATCTCAGGTACGGGAATGCGGAGGCGACCGACGAGGAGCTCTGCCATGCGCTCGAAGTTGCCCAGAGCGGCTTCGTGTTCGGGCTGGCTGACGGGCTCGAGTCGGCGGTCGCCCAGGGTGGCTCGAACTTCTCTGGCGGCCAAAAGCAGCGACTCTCTATCGCTCGCGCCCTCGTCAAAAAATCTGACCTATATATATTCGACGATAGCTTTTCTGCGCTGGACTTCAAGACGGACGCAGCGCTCCGCCACGCTCTTGCTGACGAAGTTTCCGACGCAGCGGTTCTCATCATCGCACAACGCGTCAGCACGATTCTTCATGCTGACCAGATTCTCGTGCTCGATGACGGTCGCATGGCGGGTCTCGGCAAGCACGAGGAACTCATGCGCACATGCGAAGTCTACCGCGAAATTGTAAATTCACAAATGAAAGGAGGCGAGCAGAATGTCTAAGAAATTAAGTGCGCAGGAATCGAGCGCGAAAATTGAGCTCAAGACTTCGGAAGTTATACTCAGGTTCATTCGCTCTATGCGTAAGCAGCGTGCTCGCCTCATCATAGTGCTGCTCTCGGTCGCAGCCTATACGGTTTTCAATATCATGGCACCGGCCTATTCTGCGACCGTCGTGGACCTTGTCTGGGACAGCATCAAGGCCTGCAGAGCAGCGGGAACGCCTTTCAGCCTCAGCTGGGCTGGCGGCGGCGAGCAAATCCTGATTCTGCTTGTCCTGTACGCCGCCGCTTCGCTCTTCTACGTCCTGCAGAACTTCCTCATGGCAAGCTTTGCGGAGACGCTGAGTTGCCAAATCCGTAGCGAGATGGTCGACAAGCTCCACCGCCTGCCGCTCTCGTATTACGACGCGAAGCAGGCTGGCGAGGTCATGAGCCAGATTACCAATGACCTCGACAAGGTCTCCGAGGCGCTGCAGACAGGGCTGATTCGCCTCTTCGTAGCAATCGGGACGATTATAGGGGCGCTTATAATGATGTTTAGATACAGCGTTTTGATGACAGTTGTATTCCTTGTTTTCACGGCGATTTCGCTCATCCTGACCGCATGGGTATCCAGCAAGACGCTCAGCCTTGCGACCGCTCGGCAGGAGGCCGTTGGCGAGCTGAACGGGCTCGTCGAGGAAGCCTACAGCGGCAGAATGGTCATCAAAGCTTTCCAATATGAGCAGCAGAGCTCGCGCGACGTTCATGCCGCTGCCGAGAAGCTCGCCCGCGCCGCCGAGAAAACGGACTTCGTGATCTTCGCGGTCAACCCTGGCATCCGCCTCGTAAACAGGTTCGGAATAGTTGCGGTCGCGATCATCGGTGGCTGGATGGTGCTCGGCGGGCGGATGACGCCTGGCGTTTTCCAGGCATTCTATCAGTACCTGAATCAGGCAGGCGAACCGATTACCGAGCTTGCTTACATGATAAATTCGTTACAGTCGGCATTCGCATCCATGAAGCGCGTGTATGGCTTGATGGACGAAGCTGAGATGGCGCCTGACTCGCCACTGAGTACCGTTAGCGTTGCCGACAGCGCAGCCGCAGACGGCAAGGCTGACGGCAAAATCGAATTCGAGCACGTCCGCTTCGGATACACCCCAGAGAAAATCCTCATGCAGGACGTCTCGTTCCAAGCTCGCCCAGGCCAGATGGTCGCAATCGTCGGCGAGACAGGCGCCGGCAAAACCACCCTCGTAAATCTCCTCATGCGTTTCTACGACGTGAACGGCGGCAGGATTTTGCTCGACGAAAAAGATATAATGGAGATGAGTCGCGCTGGCCTCAGAAGCCGCTTCGGCATGGTGCTCCAGGACACGTGGCTATTCGAGGGCACAATCGCTGAGAACATCGCATATGGTTGCCCCGATGCGAGCCGCGAGGAAATCATAGCCGCAGCGAAGGCGGCTCGCGCTGATTTCTTCATCCGCACGCTACCGAAGGGCTACGACACGGTCCTCACGAACGACGCAGAGAACATCTCGATTGGTCAGCGACAGCTTCTGACCATCGCCCGCGTGTTCCTGTGCGACCCGTCGATTTTGATATTAGATGAGGCGACATCCTCCGTCGACACGAGAACGGAGATGGAAATCGGCAAAGCGATGCATTCTTTGATGGAGGGCAGGACGAGTTTCGTAATCGCCCATCGCCTATCTACGATTGTGAACGCTGACATGATTCTCGTCATGGAAAACGGGACGATTATAGAAAAGGGAACTCACGCGGAGCTCCTCGCTGCGGGCGGCGCCTACGCCAGCCTCTACAACAGCCAGTTTGCATAACAGGCAAATTTGGATTTAGACCGAGAAATTTCTCGCAGAATAGGATTTTGTTCACATTTACCCGAATTAGACTTGTATTTCATGGGGATTTGTATTAAAGTAGGAATTGCCAAAAGCAAATTCAAAAGGGAATCGAAAGGAGATTACTAAGATGAAAGAGATGAAAAAGAAATTATTTGCGCTCGGCCTCGCCCTCGTGCTCACGCTTGCGATGTGCATCACGCTGACTGGCTGCGGCGACAGCACAGACAACGGCGAGACGAATTCCAATGCATCAGATGTCGCCTACAAAATCGGCTTCGGCGAGTCACTCACCAATAGCCGAGAGATTAAGTCGGACGATGACTCCGTGCTCTTCGAGACGGTAAGCTACGAGCTTCCACAGCTTGCCATTGTTAGCGAAGATGATGCGACGAGCTACATGGATCTTACCGAGGCCGCGAATTCCTCCGATAGCGAAATCGCCGAAATGGCGACGATCTGCAATAACTTCAATGCAGAAATGGCAAACGTTGCAGCGGAATTCGACGCAGCCGCAGAAACCGGAGCTGCCGACGCTGAGGAATGGTATAACGAGCTTGGCGAAGAAGACTGGCAGGAGTGGATGAGCTTCAAAGACGGCCTTACAATCGCCAGCACTTACCAGACGGATGGCGGGCTTCTGAGCATCGTTGGCACAGCATATTACAATCACGGCGGTGCACACCCAGCGAGCTACGCGAAGGTTTGGAACTTCGACCTTACAACTGGCGAGTTCCTCGACTATGATGACCTGACTGGTGGCGACGCTGATCTCAGCGAGACGCTCACGAGCACCATCGCAGATGCTGTCCTCGCACAGGTGAACGAGCAGGGCCTCGCCGCTGACAACTATTACTACGACGAATACGAGGACACGATCAAAGATGTCAAAACCAACGCCTACATCTACTTCGAGGAGGGCAACATGGTAGTCGACTACGACACATACATGCTCGCACCATACGCAGCAGGTCCGCAGATCTTCAACATCCCGCTCGACACAGTCAAAGACTGCCTCAGCGCGCACATGCAAGAGCTCCTTGACCTCGCATAACCGCAATAAAATATGAATACCAAATCTCGTACACAACAAAGGGCAGCCAGTTTGAACTGACTGCCCTTTGCTTATCCATTCCCTCGGTTAAATTTGTATGCAAGACCTGAGAAAGGACTATATAATAATATCACAAACCCACTAATTGGCCTGTCTCACGCCGTTCTGCCCTTATGCAACTGCCTTGTAGGACTTGCTGCTGAGCGACTTAGCGAATGCGAAGTTGCTGAGGAATGTGTACTCATCTCTCTGGTGAACCTTGTAAGTCATCGCATTTGCAAACATTACGATGTCCACTGTGTCAGTCTTGTATTCGAAGCCCTGAACGGAGGAGATGTAAGCATTGTACTCAGCCTTCGTTGCATCATCGAAGATACCGATGCAGCCCTGAAGCGGCGTCTTGCCAGCGTTCTGAACCAGCGTCGTTGCGCCTTCTGGAATAGTTGTGAAGTAAGCTCCACCGTATTCGTAAAGGATGTTGTCGCCTTCGTTGATGTAGTTCGAGTTGATGAGGCTCTTCGTCGGATAAGTTACCTCAACGAGAGCGTCTGTGCCATACGAATGAGAAGTACGAACTGCGCCTGGAAGCAGATCGCTTACCGACTTGTATGCGTTGTTAGTGTATCCGAAGTATGGAGTACCAGCTGCAACAGCCGTCTTAGCTGAATCATCGAGAGCGCTTGCACCGATGATTACATCAGCGTCTGCAACATTGCTCGTAACCTTGAAGCCCATTCTCTCGAATGCGTGGAGGTCGAACATGTAGTTGTACGAGCCGCTTCTAATCGTCGTATAGATGTATCCGGATGTGTTCAGGTCAGCCTTTCCTGGGATGTAAACCGTAGGAGCCTCGCTGATGAGTTTTGCCTTGAACTTGGATCCCTTGACTCCGCGAGCCGACAGGATGTACTTCTTAGCAACCTTTTGATAGTTCTTGTAGGAAGTGATGAAGTCGCCCTTGTCCTTACCGGAAGTGATAACGCCGACCTTCTTGCCATTCTTCAGCAGGTAGTTAACAGCTGCTGCTGCGTCCTCGGATGCGTTCTCGATGACAACGTCCTTGTTCTTGCTGCCGCTGAACTGAGATGTGAAGTTCTTCAGGTATTCCATAGCGCTATCGTAGTCGAGAGCAGTCTTCTTGCAAGCCTTCATGATCTTCTTGTAAGCGGAGTTCTCTGCAACGATGATGCGGTCATATCCTCTAGCGTGGCTTCTCTGAGCAAAGCTCTCTGAGTAAAGGTCAGCCCAGTTAGTGATGAATGTACCATCGGAAAGCTGGCTGTTCAGGAGCGAACGCTTAGCCTGGTAGCAAGTTACGATTGCCGTGCCTGCAGGATATTTTACCTTGTTATAAGTAAATGCTTTCTTCGTGATGTAAACCTTGATGTCGTTACGCGTCAGGTACTTGATGTCCTCTGCTGCGTCCTGAAGGTTTGTCTGATTTGCTTTGTCGAGTGGGATGATGTAGCATTCTGGATAGAAGTTGCCGTTCTGTCCCTCGCCGTCGTAAACTGGTCTCATGATGTCAGCATCTGCGCCAGCTTTGTCGTACTGATTTACGTACCAAGAAGCAACCTTATCGTTGGAATTCTCGTTGTACACGCCTCTCTTGAAAAGCTCTGCCTGCGAAGTCAAAAGGTCAGTCTTGCTGTTCTGGATATAGATGCCCTGAGTCAGAAGTCCATAAGGAACTACATCTTCTGCGGTAACATCGTCATAAGCTGGAAGCTCCCAAGTGATACCAGCAGTACCGATGAGAACTGGGAACTGCGAGCCGTAAGCCGTAGTCATATCGTCCCAAGGTTCAGTCCACTTAACGCCTGTTGGGCTAGCCGAATCCTTCTCGAGGTAGTCTCTGTAAGGCATTGAGTAGCTGTTATACTTGTCGTTATTTGCGATTGCACCAACGCCCAGCGATTCTCCGAGTTCGATGAACTGCTTAGCGATGAGGTCGTATTCGAAGTTTGGTTCATGTGGAGGAGTGCAAGGCTCGATGAGTCCAGCGGTTACTCTTCCGTGAATCTCTGTGAATACCATTGGGTTGTACTTGTTAACCAAAGCCTGAAGGTTTGCGTCCTCGTTCAGTGTCTGGTTAGCTTCGTCACGGTTAGGGTCATAGCCCTCTGATGTTGTACGAGTGTTGTGCTGATAGCCCTCGATGTTCTGCTCAGGAATGAGCACGAAGAAAACGTCTCTAAGCAAGCCGTTCTTAACATTGATGGACTTGTCTACTACATTATAATATTTTGCTAAATCGATTGCCTTGGAGTTCATGTTAAGGCTAACCTTACCATTTGCATCCTTCGTTTCCTCGATCTTCAGAACGCCGATGTTAGTAACATAATCCTTGATCTGCTCAGCGATTGCAGCGTTTCTGATGTCCATTTCTTTCTCTAACTGTTTCTTACCTTCTTCAGTAAATCCAGTGATGTCCTTGTAAGTGATTGCCTTCTTTGCTGCTGCGTTCTCTACGAGCATTTCAGCAAAGTTCATGATGCCGTTTACAGCGGAGTTTTCGTTGGAGTGGCAGTTAGAAGCAAAAGCAGGAACGCGCAAATCGTCGTACTTGCCTGCCTTGATGTCCTTAAGAACCTTCTTAGGGTTAGTCTCTACTGCGTCCGTGTACTTGAGCCATTTGTCAACTGAAGATTTCTTGTCAGCGATTACCAGGTATGGCATATCGAAACCGTCAGTCGTGGTGTTGCCCATGGATTCCATCTTTACGTACAGTCCAGCTTCCTTGCCAGCCTTTACCAAAGCTTCCATGTCGTCATAGAGTTCGTAAACCGTGCGATATGAGTCGTACGGAACAACCTTTGCTCTGAGGCTGCCGATGGTCTTGCTGTCAACTACTGCTGTCAGAGTGAAGTATCCACAGATGTCCAAGAATGCGCCGCCGTTGTTGTGCGGTACGCTGTAGTCAACCTTGCCGTCTCTGCCGTAGAAGTAGCAGTTCGACTTGATTGTAACCTTCAGCTTGGTGCCTTCTGCTGCCACTGTAGCCTCGAACTGCTGCGTATTGCCTTGCGTCTTCCATGCGTCAAGTGCTCCGCCTGCGTATGCGTTCGGGAAAAGCTTAGGGTCAACATAGGATCTCTTGCTGTTTCTAGTAAGATTAAAGCTAATCTTGCCATCCTTGACAGCTGCTGCGAGTTCTTCTTCCGTCAGGTTAGTTGGAATTACAACTTCCTGGCTTGCGTCCTCTGCAAGGGAGAACTGAATATCAACAGCTTTTGCCTTGTACTTGGTGCCAGCCAATGATGTTCCTGTTGCTGTTGTGTCGTCGCGAAGGGATGCAGTCGTTGCCAGACCAGCGCTTGGAAGTGCAAGCGTCAGAATGAGAGCGAGTGCGAGAACCTTGAACGAACGTCTAAAACTCTGTTTACGTGTCCTTTCTTTCATTTTCTCTTTCTCCTATATGTGTTTAGGTTTTAACGGATTAACTCTATTATAGCAAATGTTAAAATTTCGTCAAGAGAAATGTGGCGAAAAAGTGTCGGCCGCGTGATGTATACATGAGGCGGCGGGTGCCGTGCAATCCACGCGGGACGTCCCACGCAGATTGCAGAACCCGCCGCTGTCAAACTG
>CAVEOR010000059.1:0-3211 GCA_963617285.1 Anaerovoracaceae bacterium
GGAACCTTTGGAAGTCCAGGAAGCGTCATGATGTCGCCGGTCTTTACTACTACGAAGCCTGCGCCAGCGCAAACCTTAACGTCCTTGATCGTGATTTTGAATCCGCGAGGAGCGCCAAGGAGTGATGCGTCATCTGAGAAGCTGAATTGAGTCTTTGCCATGCAAACTGGAAGCTTGCCGAAGCCAAGGCCTTCAATCTGAGTGAGCTGCTTCTTTGCGGCAGCTGCGAACTCAACGCCGTCTGCTCTGTAGATGTCCTTAGCAATCTTCTCAACCTTTTCCTTGATGCCAAGCTCATCTTCGTATACGAAGTGGAAGTTGTTTTCGCCAGCTTCGATGAGTCTGAGAACTTCCTTAGCAAGCGCCAGACCGCCTTCGCCGCCCTTGCCCCAAACTTCGGACAGAACAACGTTTACGCCGAGCTCCTTGCACTTTTCTTCTACGAGCGCGAGCTCTGCTTCTGTATCGGTTGGGAATCTATTGATAGCTACTACGCAAGGAAGTCCATAGTTCTTAGTTACGTTTTCTACGTGCTGAAGAAGGTTTGGAAGGCCCTTTGCGAGTGCTTCAAGGTTCTCATTGTTGAGGTCAGCCTTTGGAACTCCGCCGTGATACTTGAGAGCTCTAACCGTTGCAACTACTACTGCTGCGTCTGGCTTGAGACCTGCTTTTCTGCACTTGATGTCTACGAACTTTTCTGCACCCAGGTCAGCAGCAAAGCCCGCTTCTGTGATTACGATGTCGCCGAGCGTAAGTGCCATCTTGGTTGCCATTACTGAGTTACAGCCGTGAGCGATGTTAGCAAATGGACCGCCGTGGATGAATACCGGAGTGTGCTCAAGTGTCTGTACGAGGTTTGGCTTGAGCGCATCCTTGAGAACTGCAGCAACTGCGCCCTGAATCTTCAGGTCAGCAACTGTAACCGGCTTGTCGTCATATGTATAGCCAACGATGATGTCAGCGATGTGTGCCTTCAGGTCAGCGATGTCGTTGGAAAGGCAAAGGATTGCCATGATTTCGCTTGCAACCGTGATTTCGAATCCGTCCTCACGAGGAACGCCCTGCATCTTGCCGCCGAGTCCGTCAACGATGTTTCTAAGCTGACGGTCGTTCATGTCAACGACTCTCTTCCAAGTGATCTTCTTGACGTCGATTCCCAGCTGGTTGCCCTGCTGAATATGATTATCGAGGCAAGCTGCGATGAGGTTGTTAGCGATACCGATTGCATGCATGTCGCCAGTGAAGTGAAGGTTGATGTCCTCCATTGGTACTACCTGTGCATATCCGCCGCCTGCTGCGCCGCCCTTTACACCAAAAACAGGTCCGAGCGATGGTTCTCTAAGTGCTGCAAATACATTCTTGCCGAGTCTGTGCATTGCATCCGCAAGTCCAACCGAAGTAGTCGTCTTGCCCTCGCCTGCTGGCGTTGGGGAAATAGCTGTTACAAGCACTAATTTGCCATACTTTGCGTCCTTCTTGTCCTTGAGAAGTCTGTAGTCAACCTTTGCTTTATACTTGCCGTACTGCTCGAGGTATTTCTCGTCGATACCTGCAGCCTGAGCAATCTCAGTAATCGGCTTCATTTCTGAGGCCTGTGCAATCTCAATGTCGCTCTTAAATTCCATTTTTGGTTCCTCCTATTTCTTTTTTATCAAAATTTTTATACGCTTATTTATCTGAACCCTTTCGGGGAACATTCAAAGATTCTTAAGAAAGCTCCGACGGTGAATCGGGGTCATGCCCTGCGTGTGAAGTCCGTCGTAATGAGCCTTGGTTCCGTATCCCTTGTTCTTCTCGAAAGCATAACCTGGATAAATCTCAGCAAATTCAACCATCATGCGGTCTCTCGTAACCTTGGCGATTATGGAAGCTGCTGCGATTGAAAGGCTCTTTGCGTCGCCCTTGACGATTCCCGTCTGCGGAATGTCAACGTTCTTCAAGGTCAAAGCATCAATCAAGATGTGCTCTATGCCCTTGCCGTGTTTTTCCTTCAGGTCTGCGTCGGCATTCTCGATAGCTTCTGCCATCGCTTCCTTGGTTGCCTCGAGGATGTTTATCTCATCTATTCTGTTGTTGTCTCTGATGCCGATTCCGATGGCGATTGCTCGCTCGCGGATTGCGTCGAAAAGCTCCTCGCGCTTCTTCTCGGAGAGCTTCTTGGAATCGTCCACGCCCAGAACATCAAAGTCCTCTGGGAGAACTACGCAAGCCGTAACGACTGGACCTGCCAGCGGCCCTCTTCCGACCTCGTCGACTCCTGCTATATATGTTATGCCCCGCTCGCGGAGCTTGCTTTCGTATTCCTGCATGGTGATGAGCTTCTCAGCGAGCATCTTTTCTCTTTCTGCCTTGGTCATATGCTCACCTAACACTTCTCGAGCGTAATCTTGCCGATTACTCCGCCTCTGAACTCATCCAGAAGCGTCTTTGCGCAGCGCTCGTAGTCGATTCGCTTGCCAGGCAGGATAAAGCCACGCTTCATTGCAATCGCTTCCATGTTCACCAGCGCATCTTCGTCGAGCTCATCTAGTTTATAGCGAGCCATGAGCAGCTCTGGATAATCCTGCTGAAGAACTTTGATAAGTTCAAGTGCAAGGGTTGCAATGTCGAGGATTTCGTCCTTGATTGAGCCGCAGAAAGCGAGGTTTATGCCGACCTTCGGATCCTCGAACTTCGGCCAGAGTATGCCTGGCGTGTCGAGAAGCTGCATGCCGTTTTCGAGCGTGAGCCACTGCTTGCCCTTCGTTACGCCTGGTCTATCGCCGGTCTTGGTGCTCTTCTTGCCTGTCATGCGGTTGATGAGCGAGGATTTGCCGACATTCGGAACGCCGACTATCATCATTCTGAGCGGCTTTTTCCGAATCTGCCCCTCGTTTTTCTCATCCTGCATGCGGCTTAGAGTCTTATAGAGCTGGTTCACGCCGCTGCCGCTCATGCAATTCATCGCAAGCACTGTATGCCCCTGTCTTCTAAAATGCTCTGCCCAGGCAGTGTTTGCCTCGGCATCCGACAGGTCGCTCTTGTTCAGCACGACGATTCGCTTCTTGCTCTGCACGAGCTCGTCTATGATCGGATTCCTGCTGGAAACCGGGATTCTGGCGTCAATGACCTCGATGACGATATCCACGAGTTTGAGATTCGCCGCAATCAGTTCCCGCGTCTTCTTCATATGTCCTGGATACCAGTTGATTTTATCTATCATTTCAGCCAT
>CAVEOR010000059.1:3255-7249 GCA_963617285.1 Anaerovoracaceae bacterium
CTTTCGTCTTGCTTTTGTTTGTAATTTAGTAATTGTTCTCTTAAAGTATTTTTGCTTTAGTACGAAAAAGGGGAATCATTGCGATTCCCCAAAATTCATTAGTCTCTAGTCTTAATCTTAGCAGCCTTACCTGTTCTCTCACGCATGTAGTTGAGCTTAGCTCTTCTAACTGCGCCTCTTCTAGTCACTTCGATCTTTTCGATCTTTGGTGAATGAAGCGGGAATGTCTTTTCAACGCCTACGCCTGAAGACATCTTTCTAACTGTGAAAGTCTCGCTAATGCCGCCGTTCTGCTTCTTGAGAACGAAGCCTTCGAAAACCTGAATTCTTTCTCTGTTACCTTCTTTGATTTTGATATGTACCTTGACTGTGTCGCCAATACCAAAAGCAGGGATATCAGTTTTTTCGTATTCCTGAGTGATTGATTTCATTAAATCCATTTTATTTCCTCCTTCCCTCCAAGACGTTCGTGGCTCCGATGCATTGAAATTTACACATGCATCGCGAGGAAAGCCCAGAGGACCGCCCGTAATAACGCAAATATATTAGCACAAATCCCGCCAAATTGCAAGCATTTTTTTGCTTTCAGGCGAATTTTTTTCTCTCCTCATTTCGGCAGATTCGTGCGTTTTGCTCTAATTTGTCTCAGCTACTCTACTGTCCTACAACCTTCGAGAGCACTTTGGATACCGTGCCGGCTGCGATGCAGTTTACCACTGCCTCGACCGCACCGTTTACTCCGACGAATGCGATGAAGAATACCCAAAGTCCGTCGATTGGAATCGACCAGCTCGTCATCGTCGACAGGAACGTACTGTCATTCCAGAAGAAAATCACGATGCAGCCGATGAAGAAAATCGTGTTAAAGAGCGCCGTGCATGCCGATGCGATGAAGTAGGAAGCCGTCTTCAGCTTGCCCGTCTTCTTGAGCGCCTGGAAAATCAGTCCAGACAGCCATCCGCAGAGGATACGCGGAACCATGCATGTAATGAATGCAGCGATTGGGTTAACTTGCAAGATGAGCACTCCGAAAGCCGATGCTCCGAAGCATTGGATGAAGCTCGTCAGTCCGAAAAGTCCACCGAGGATTGCGCCACATCCAGGCCCAAGCATGATAGCTCCAATGGCAACTGGAAGCACCATAAACGTGATTTCGATGGCTCCGAACTTGAGGTAGCCGAGTGGTGTGTACGCGAAGATCAGCATGATTGCGACAAGTATGGCCAGCTGTACCATCTTGAGAGTTCGCGTGTTCAGATTTTTTGTCATTTTTTCTCCTATTCTGCTGTCGCCCCGCATTTGACGCGGGTGCAACGCTACTTAGTATTTTTATGATACAGGATTTCGAGGCCTTTCAGCGTCAAATCCGGTTCATACGAAATTGATGTCTCGCAAATAGGCAAAATCGTCTCAGCAAGTCCGCCCGTTGCGATTACGTGCAAGTCGTCCGCCTGCAACTCTTCTTTTATTTTCCGACAAAATCCGTCAATCATAAGCGCATGGCCGTTCAAAACGCCAGAATTCATGGATTCGCGGCTGTTTTTGCCGATGAGTCTCTTCGGTTTTGCGATTGAAACGACCGGGAGCTCTGATGCCTGCATTGACAGTGCGTCGAGCGAAACCCTCACGCCTGGTGCTATGATGACGCCCACGAGCGTGCTGCTCTGGTCGATTACGGTCAGCGTCGTCGCCGTGCCGAAGTCTATGATTAAATGCGGACTTTTGCCCTTTTCGAGTACGGAAACCGCGTTTGCCACGATGTCCGCCCCGAGCTCTGTCTGACTATCTATTTTGATATTGAGGCCGGTCTTTATCCCCGGTCCAACCTCTAACGAGCGAATCCCCGTCAGGCTCTTGATGGCAGATGCTACAGCTATTGTCAGAGTTGGAACGACGGATGAGAGAATGCTTCCCGTAATGCCAGCGATATCAACATTATTCAGCTCGAACACGCCCTTGAGCAAAACCGCGTATTCCGCTGGGCTCTTAACCCTATCTGCGGAAATTTTGCTCGTCATGATGAGCTTTCCCTTGCTTTGATTTCCGTCGTATGCGAAAACTCCGATGTCTATGCTCGTGTTTCCGATATCTACCGCAAGCAGCATGATTCTCCCTCCTTCGCTACGCTCTCGGATGTGCCCTGTCGTACACGTCCTTAATTCTATTCTTAACGACCGCCAGGTACGCCTGCGTCGCCGAAATATCCTCGTGCCCCATGAGCTCCTGGAGTGACTTGACGTCTGCCCCGTTCTGCAGCATGTGCACCGCGAACGAATTTCTGATGACCTGTGGAGTGAGGCTCACCGAAAGCTCCGCCTTCTGGCCGTATTCCTTCAGCACCTTCCACAGGCCCTGCCGCGTTATCGGCTTGCCCGCATAGTTAACGAACAGGAAATCCGACTCGGCTCCCTTCAACAGCTGTGGCCGCGCATTATCGCAATAGTTTTCCACCGCATTGCGACAAATCTTGCCCATCGGGATGATCCGTGCCCTGCCCGATTGCGGTGAACACTTCACGAATCCCATTCTCAGGTTCAAATCGTCCTTGCGCATCTCGATGAGCTCGGTCGCCCTGATGCCAGTCGCATACAGCAGCTCCAGAATTGCCCTGTCGCGAATGCCCTTCGCATTGTCCAGCGGCGGCATTTCCATGAGCCTATCTATTTCATCTATACTGATGTATTCAATTTCTTTCTTCTCGACACGCGGAGCCTTGATTCCGTCCGCAGGGTTCGCGCTGATTACGCCCTTCCGCTCGAGGTAGTGGAAATACGCCCTCAGCGAAGCTAACTTGCGGTTGAGCGTCGCCTTCGACATGTTCTCCGTCCGAAGCTCCATCAAATATGCCATGAGCTCCGTGTTCCCCGCCTCTTGGACGCTTGCAATTCCGCGTTTCTTGGCAAAATCCTCGAAGCTCTGGATGTCTCTAATATATGCTTTTTTCGTGTTGTCCGACATGCCTCGCTCGCTCGCAAGGTATTCGCCGTATTCTAGATAATCCATTCTCTGCCTCTCCGTCTTGCCGTTCTGCCCTGCCGCCCGCCTGAGCGAATACTCGCGGTCGTCAGCTCTCGTGTGATAGTTTACGCCATAAAATTATAATACTTGCTGGCCATAATTTCAATGACAAATTCCTGTCAAAAAGCTTTTTTTCGACAAAATTTCTCATCTTGCGGATGTACTACAATCCAAGAAAAATTTACTCCACGCAGATTTTCTACTTGCCGAGCAGGTCCTTCACCGCCAGGATTGCGATTATCGTCTTCGCGTCGTGAATTTCGCCTCGCATAACCATATCGTGTAACTCGTCAATCTCGTATTCCTCGATGTCGATTGCCTCGTTCTCGTCGAAGTTCGTATCTCCTGGCGTGAGCTCCGTACATAAATAAAGGTAGAGAACTTCCTCGGAATACCCAACCGACGGGTAGAAGTCCATCAGATATTCCACCTTGCCAGCCGTGTAGCCCGTCTCTTCCTTCAGCTCGCGAGCCGCCGTCACCTCCGGCTTCTCGCCTGGGTCGATCTTGCCCGCTGGAACCTCGAGCATCACCCTGCCCGCCGGCTTGCGGTACTGTCTGACCATGACGAGCTTGCCTTCTGGAGTCACAGCAGCCAGCACCGCGCCGCCGTTGTGCTCCACAATCTCGCGCTCCGAAGTCCCGTGCATCACGACAACTTTGTCCTTCCGCAGGTTGATAATCTTCCCTTCATATATCCTCTCGCTCTTAATCGTTTTCTCCTCAAATGTCATGAATTTGCCTCCAATAAATCTCCGATAAATCTGTCTTTCGGTCAATTTTACCACATTTTTCAGTGATTTTCCGCTATTTCGAAATTTTTTTGCGATTTTTTTTAACAAAAAGCTTGCATTTCTCGAAAAAGTTTTTTATAATAAGAGCGTGGTTATCCCCCCTGATAACCTCATAATCTCAAATCCAAAATACCCCTTTTGAACAAAGTAGACTGCTCCCCTGCAGTCTATTTTGTTTTGCGT
>CAVEOR010000060.1:0-7198 GCA_963617285.1 Anaerovoracaceae bacterium
CTTCGCTAGGTGCCTGCTGTTCTTCTTGATGAGCTCTATCGCCTCTTCGCGGTCATACAGCCCATCGAAAAATCCGATTATCTCCTTGTAGCCGATGCCTTTCATGGAGATATCCTCTTCCTCAAGCCCCATTTCCAGCAAATTCTCGACCTCACCAAAGAGCCCTTCGCCGACCATAATGTCGACCCTTGCATTTATTCTATCATAAAGTTCGTCGCGATTTCGTGTCAATCCTATCAAAATTGCGTCATAATCCTGGCATTTATTATTGCAATTAGTAAAATCCGTAATTTTGTTACCAGTCGAAGCCGCCTCCAGAGCCCGAATCACCTTCTTGACGTTGTTCGGGTGAATCCTATCAGCAGCCTCCGGATCAGCCTCTCGGAGTTTATCGTAGATATATTCAGGCCCGAAAAGCTCGGCCTCCTTCTCGAGATTTTCCCGTAGCTCGTCGTCCTTCGGCGCGTTCCCGAAGTCCATATTATATAGTAGCGAGTTGAGATAAAGCCCCGTCCCGCCGCTGATTATCGGCGTTTTTTCACGAGAAAAAATATCTTCTATCGCAGACTTTGCCATCTCGCAATACTTCGCCACGGAGAAAGACTCTCTCGGGTCGATTTCGTCCACGAGATGGTGAACAGCCTCGCTGCGCTCTTCCGCCGTGGGCTTGGCGCTTCCGATATCCATGTATTTGTACAGCTGCATGGAATCGCAGGAGACGATTTCGCCGTCGAAGGCCTTCGCGGTTGCTATGGCGTATTTAGTTTTTCCAACGGCTGTAGGGCCTGCAATTACAATGATTTTTCGCATTTGTTCTTCTCCTGCGCCAGAAGCTATACGAATTCACGAGCTTCCTAAACGCGTTTGAACATCTTTTCTATTTCATATTTCGTGAGTTTGATAAATGTCGGGCGGCCATGCGGGCAGCTGAACGGGTTCACGCACCTTGCAAGCTCGCTTATCAAAGCATTCGCCTCGGCATCAGTGAGCTTGTCGCCAGCCTTGATTGCGGCCTTGCACGACATCATAATCAGTTTGTCAACGACGACCGTGTTCCTAAGGTCGGTTGATGTGTGTATGCTTTCGATAAAGTTGTTTACAAAGTCCTCAGCCTCTGAAAGTTCCATGAACATTGGAATTTCAGGGATTCTATACGTTCCTGGGCCGAACTCGTCTATGGTGAATCCCATATCCTCGAGCAGATTGATCCACTCGCCTTGGCTGCCCTCCGCGCTTAGTGCCGTGTTTATAATCAGCGGCGTGAGTAGCGGTTGGCGGAGCTTCTCACTTCTATCGTATTCACCAACTAACTTCTCATAGAAGATGCGCTCCTGAGCCGCATGCTGGTCGATGAGATAGAAATTCTCATAATCGACCGCGGTTATATATGTATCGAAGATTATGCCAGTAATCTTGATTTCCGTTATGTCAAATGGCTTGATTGCCGGTGGCGCGAGCTCGATTTTCACATTGTTTTTCTCTTCTGCCTGGCTCGAACCCGTAGCAATTGCAGTTCGCACCGGCTCTTGCTCTGCATCCTGTGCTTCCGCAGGCTCGCTCGCCAGTTCCTCCACTGGCTCGCTCGCCGCCCCGCCAGTCTGCTTTACATCAGCACTGCTTCTAAGCGTCGACAGTAAACTATTTATGTCAACTTGCTCATGCACCGCACTCGAACCGTCGTCTGTTGAATCAATTTTGAAGAGGTTCCCTGCATCCACAACCGCTTCCTTGGTTGCGAGCGCCTCCTTGATTGCGCGTGCAATGAAGGTAGCAATCAGTTGCTCATCATCGAAGCGAACCTGCCGCTTGTTCGGATGTATGTTAACATCTATGGTCTCAGGGTTTACACGCAGGAAGAGATACACAACTGGGTACCTACCCTCGAACAATCGCTCTTTATAGCCGAGCGAAACGCCCTTCTCCATGACTTTGCTGTCGCACGTGCGCCCGTTCACGAAGAAAATCTGACTTCCGCGAGTCGTTTTGCTAAATGCAGGCGTTGAAATATAGCCCTCGAGCGAAAGTCCTTCCGCAGAATACGACACGGGAACCATGTTCTTCGCATCAACATCGCGGTAAATTCGCACGATATTGCTGAGGTACTTGCCGTCGCCAGGCGTTGTAAACAGTACGTTTCCGTTGTTTATGAGGCTGAATTTGATGTCCTTATATGCGAGGGCAATCCGTGATACGAAATCGATAATCATGCCGCTCTCTGCCCCGTCGCTTTTCAGGAACTTGCGCCTTGCGGGCGTATTGAAGAAAAGGTCTGTGATGATGAACGTCGTTCCATCCGGGCATCCCGTCTGCTCATTTCTGACGAATTGCCCGCCGCGGATTAGAATCCGAGTTCCAGTCTTCGAGTCGGAAGTCTTGGTTATGAGCTCGCAGTTAGTAACTGCCGCAATCGAGGCGAGCGCCTCGCCGCGGAATCCGAGCGTCTCGATAGCGTCTAAATCCTTCACGGAAGAAATTTTGCTCGTCGCATGACGAAGAAAGGCCGTCTGTGCCTCCTCCCTTGCAATTCCAACGCCGTTGTCCGTCACTCTGATGTAAGACTTGCCGCCGTTTTTTATTTCGATTGTAACGGAGGTCGCTCCAGCGTCCAGAGAATTTTCCACCAGTTCCTTGACTATGGAAACAGGCCGTTCTATGACCTCGCCCGCAGCGATTTTGTCGGCAATCGCCTTATCTAAAACTCTAATCATCTATAAGATTTCCTTCTATTTTCAAGCTTTGTTGCTCTGATTTCTCTCAAAATTATTTCTCGGCTTCAAGCTCAGAAACTACTTTCTTGGCTACGTTCGGATAGTCTGTCATAATGCAGTCTGCGCCGATTGAGATGAGATATTCCATATCTTCCTGCTCGTCGATTGTCCAATATTGCACTGCAATATTGTGCTTATGTGCGTAATTTATCACCGTCGTCGTGCCTAAATTAACGTATTTGGATTCCTTAGCATTTGCGAATGGTATCTGCAGGACACCGAATGTCGGAGAAAAATCGTCTTTGTCCAGCATTGCCGATATGTAGAAGTCCAGTACCTCTGACGCGTGGGCTCCGCGGATAAAATCCGGATATGCCTCGTCCTTGTAGTCGGAAACCTCGCCGTTGAAGGAGCCGAAGGCCACCCTGTCGACGATGTCGTATTTCACCAAAGTATCGTAGAGGATGTCAACGCATTTCATTCCGACTTCGCCAGGATCTTTAACCTCAATTACATAGCGATAATCGCCTGCTCCAGTGAGATATCCAAGAGCGTCGTCGAGGCTCAAAATCTTAAGTTCATCAGGAACATCTTCGCCGTGCAAGTCCTTGTAAGGAGTGCTCCCGTCATCAGCGGTGAATCCCGCACCCATGTTGAGCTGCCTGAGTTCCTCGTAGGTCTTGTCGCCAGGAGTAACTCCCTCTTCGCCGAAAACGTATACGCTATCTGCAACTCTATCAAGGCTTTCGTCGTGCAAAAGCACAGGCACACCGTCCGCCGTCATATGCAAGTCGAATTCGAAGACGTCTGGGTTGTAATCCTCGTTTTCAACGCACTCGCGTAGAGCCATCAAAGTGTTTTCGGGCAAAATTCCCGCACCGCTTCTGTGTGCAGCAATTTGGGCTTTTTCACAGATAAAAGGATTCGTCGTGTCGTATTTTTCAACGTTTTCTGGTGATGAGCGGTGAAAATACATGCCAGCGGCGACCGCAACCAGCACGACTATAATTATTAAAATCGCTATCAAAGTTCTCTTAATGATTTTTTTAGCCATATGGTCTCCTTATTTTTCTTGAATTTCCTTGCCTGTGAGATGCTCGATAGTTATCTCAATCATCTGAACTGCAGCGAAATCTTCTGCTATTTCTTCGTCTGCTTCTGCTTCATTCGGGTAGTATTTCATGGCGAAAGTCTTGAGAACTCTGCGTTTTTCTGCCTCGTCAGCGACCGGCTTAGCCATTCCGAACGCTACTGCACTTCTAACATATGGAGCCCAGTCGAGGTCTCTGATTTCAGGCTCACCGAATATCGTGAAGCAAACTTTCGGATTGCGTTTGATCGAGTCAACTTTGTGGCCTGCGAGCGCCGAGTGGAAGTAGATTTTCATTGCGCTTTCATCGAAGTAAAAGTTGATCGGAATTGCATACGGATAGTCGTTATCGCCAGCAACCGCAAGCACTCCGCGCTTACCCTTTCTCAAAAGCTCAAGCGCCTCATCATTCGAAATTCCCCTTTTCTCGATTCTTCTCATCTTTCTAAACGTAGCGTTATTTGTGTCCATATTTTCCTCCATGGTTTTTTATTTGATCTATTTATCTAATGATGATTTCAGTTCTTCTAAAATCTGGATGGCCTTAGATGGTGTGATTTCCATCAGGTCGAGGGCGCGCAGCTTCTCGATTACTGGGTTCGGGGCGAACGAGAACATTGAAATCTGCTCGTTCATTGGCTCGGCTACCTTGGATGCAGCCCTGTCGCCAGAATCCGAGGCGGAGCCAAGGTCCGCACCTGCCCTATTATTCGAACTTCCTACCGTTTCTGCCTGAATCTGTGGTGCGGCCGCTTCGAGTTCCGCAAGTTTCTCCCCCGCTCTATCGAGCAAAGCCTTCGGGATTCCAGCAAGCTTAGCAACATGTATGCCGTAGCTCCTGCTCGCCGAACCTTCGACAATCTTGTGCAGGAACACGATATTGCCGTTTTCCTCAGCTACATCTACATTGAGATTCTTTACGCCGAAGCGCTCGCCTTCAAGCGCGGTGAGTTCGTGGTAATGCGTCGCAAACAGCGTTCTGATATGCGATTTCTCGTTGCAGAGATATTCCACAGCCGCCCAAGCGATTGAAAGTCCGTCGTACGTGCTCGTGCCGCGCCCGATTTCGTCGAGGATAATCAGGCTCCGCGGCTTCGCGTTGTTCAGAATATACGAAAGCTCGCTCATCTCCACGAAGAAGGTCGACTGACCCTGCGAAAGATTGTCCGAAGCCCCGATACGGGTGAATATCCTGTCGCAAACTCCGATTCGAGCCCGCTCACAAGGCACGAAACAGCCCGCCTGAGCCATCAGAACGATGAGCGCCGTCTGTCTCATGTAAGTGGACTTTCCGGCCATGTTCGGGCCAGTTATGAGGAGCATACTCTCGTTCGTGTTATTTATATATGTATCGTTCGAGACGAAAAGCCCCGACGTTACCATCTGCTCGATTACAGGGTGGCGCCCCTTCACGATTTCAAGTTCATATGACTCGTCGACCGTCGGGCGAACGTAGCCAAGCTTGTCGCTCACATGAGCAAACGACGCCAGAACATCAAGTTCTGCGATAGCCGCCGAAGTCTCTTGAATTTCAACGATATAGTCCTCTATCAAATCCCGCAATTCCGTGAAGAGGTTGTATTCCATCTGATTTATCTTCGTCTCAGCGTTGAGCACGAGCCCCTCTGTCTCCTTCAACTCAGGAGTGATGAAGCGCTCGCAATTCGCCAAAGTCTGTTTACGGATATAGTTATCAGGAATCAAATCGTAATATGAACGCGTCACCTCAAGGTAATAGCCGAACACGCGGTTATAACCGACCTTCAGGTTCTTGATGCCCGTCCTATCGCGCTCAGAGCCCTCAAGCGAGGAAATCCAAGCCTTTGCGCCCTTGATGGAAGCCTTGAGATTATCGAGATCCTCGGAATATCCGTCCTTGATGAGCCCGCCCTCCTTGATAGTAAACGGCGGTTCCTCAACTATCGATCTGTCGATAAGTTCGTAAACCTCCGACAAATCAGAAATCCGCGAGTCTATATCACGCAAAATCTCAGAATTTAACGTTCCGAGATCCGACTTTATCTCTGGCAGCACAGCGATGGAATTGCGCAGAGCTATCATGTCCTTGCCGTTAGCGTTTCCGCAAGCGATGCGCCCCGCCAGTCTCTCGAAATCATATATGTGTTTCAGGTTTTCTTTGATATTATTTCGCACCAAAATCTCCGAGAAAAGCTCGGAAACTCCGTCGAGCCTGAGGTTTATCTCAGGAGCGCTATTCAGGGGCTCGCGGAGCCACTGCCTCATCTTCCTGGAGCCCATGGCCGTGTGCGTCTTGTCTAAGATTCCCAGGAGCGAGCCCTGCACCTTCTTCTCGTACAGAGTCTCCGTAATCTCGAGGTTTCTAATCGTCGCCTTGTCGAGCGCCATGTGCGTGCCAATTTCGTACATATTGATTCGCGTCAGGTGCTTCAGCGTCTGCTTCTGCGTTTCGAGCAGGTAGCTAAGCAGCGCCCCGAGCGAAAGTACCGCAGCCGGGCGGAAGTCAAGCCCAAGTCCTGTCAGCGAAATGCAGTTAAATTGAGCTTTGATGAGCTCTTCGCAAGCTTTTTCAGAGAAATACGAATCAGCGAGCACGTCGATAAACGCCCCCGTTATGTTCTTTATTTCTTCAATTGGGTATTCTTCTGAAAAAGTCTGAGAAAGTATGATTTCGCTCGCATTTATCTTCACTAACTCGTTGAGAATTACCTCGTACAGGTCGCCGCCCTTATATTCCGTCAAATAAAGTTCGCCCGTCGAGATATCGCAATAAGCCACAGACATGGCTTCGTCGTCAGCGTATACTGCAGCAAGATAGTTATTTTCTTTTTCCGACAAAATGGATTGCGACGTTATGGTGCCAGGCGTAACGATTTGGATGACTTCACGCTTTACTATGCCCTTGGCGGTGGCTGGGTCTTCCACCTGTTCACAGATAGCGACCTTGTAGCCTTTTTCGACGAGTTTGGCAATGTAGGAATCCGCTGCGTGGAACGGAACGCCGCACATCGGTGCCCTCTCCTCCTGCCCGCAGCTCTTGCCCGTCAGAGTCAATTCGAGTTCCTTAGAAGCAAGCAGCGCGTCGTCGTAGAACATCTCATAGAAATCCCCCAAACGGAAGAACAAAATCGCATCCTTTTGCTGCTCTTTGATTTCCATATATTGTTGCATCATTGGGGATAATTTCATGCTTGCTCCTTTTAATAAAAAAATCGGGCTAGCTCAGCTGAGCTGTGCCAGCCCGTGGTTTTTTGATTATATTTTGTGTTTAACTAGTTAGCATTATATCGTTTCCTTCGATTATATCTACGGCGTTGCCGCAAGGTAGGAAACGATGAAATTCGCTAGCGCGAATTATATGCCTTGATACCTTCTTTGATGATGTTGATACCAGCCTTCATGTCCTCAGCCTTGAGAACGT
>CAVEOR010000061.1:0-7174 GCA_963617285.1 Anaerovoracaceae bacterium
TCATCACTCCAATCGCTATCGAAGAGGGACTGAGATTCGCTATTCGTGAAGGTGGACGTACAGTAGGTTCGGGCGTAGTTACCGAGATCATTGAATAATGCTTGTTAAAATCGCGCGCATTACAGGATAGTATAGAGACTGAATTAGCGAAAGCGGCTCATTTCTGAGCCGCTTTTTTGTGTTTTTTGCGCTGGATATTTGACATTCAGTCCTGGTGATGATAGAATGGTATGGTCTATGAGAGTGTGAATAAGGCGAAGAGGAATTTTGATGGCAGAGAGTATTATTAAGGTTGAAGACTTAAAATTTGAATACAGCAAGATGCAGGATGGCGAGACTATCACGTTCATGGCGATAAATGGCGTGAGCATGGAGATTGAGCAGGGGTCGTTCGTTGCGATTATCGGCAAGAACGGTTCGGGCAAATCGACGTTTGCGAAGAATCTGAACGGTCTGCTCATCCCGACGGAGGGCGATGTGTATGTCGCGGGCTTCAACACGAAGGACGACGAACATATCTGGGACGTTAGGCAGTCTGCGGGCATGGTTTTCCAGAACCCTGATAACCAGCTGGTTTCGGCGATTGTCGAGGATGACGTGGCCTTCGGACCGGAGAACCTCGGAGTTGAGCCGGCGGAGATTCGCCGCAGGGTCGATAAGGCTCTCGAAGATGTGAACATGGGGCAGTTCAAGAAAAAGGCTCCGCATCTTCTTTCGGGCGGTCAGAAGCAGAGAATTGCGATTGCTGGCGTTGTGGCTATGAAGCCGAAGTGCATCATCTTTGATGAACCGACGGCGATGCTCGACCCGAAGGGGCGCAAGGAAATCATGGCGATTATCGACGAGCTGCACGCTGAGGGAATCACGGTCGTGCTCATAACGCACTTTATGGAAGAGACGGTTAACGCTGATAGGCTGATTATACTGGACGATGGGCGGATTTTGCTGGACGGAACGCCGACTGAGGTGTTCGCACAGGAGGATGTGCTCCACGGGGCGAACCTCGAGCTTCCGCTCATGGCGGATATTGCTTCCAAGCTTCGGAAGTTAGGGGTGGATGTGCCGGCCGATATAATTACGCAGGAAAAGATGGTTGAGTTTGTATGTCAATAAAAATCGAACATTTAACACATATATATGATAAAGGAATGCCGACGGAATCGATTGCGCTCGACGATGTCAGCTTCACGGCGGACGACGGGCAGTTCATCGGTATCATCGGGCACACTGGCTCGGGCAAGTCGACGCTGCTGCAGCACCTGAACGGCCTGCTGAAGCCCGATAGCGGCTCGGTTATCGTGGGCGATGTGGATATCACGGAACCTGGGATTTCCATGGTTGAGATCAGGAGGCGTATCGGGCTCGTGTTCCAATATCCCGAGTACCAGCTGTTCGAGGAGACGGTGGCGCGCGACGTTGCGTTCGGACCGAAGAACCTCGGGCTGACGGATGCCGAGATTGAGGAGCGCGTCAAGGAGGCGATCGAGCTCGTGGGGCTTGACTATGAGACGTTCAAGGACAGATCGCCGTTCGAGCTTTCTGGCGGGCAGAAGAGGCGAGTTGCGATTGCGGGCGTTGTGGCCATGAGGCCAGAGGTTCTTATCTTGGACGAGCCGACAGCGGGCCTCGACCCGAGGGCGCATAACGACGTGCTTAAGATGGTCGAGGAAGTTCACCGCAGGACTGGGAACATTACGTTTTTCGTGTCGCATAACATGGCGGATATCGCAAGCCTTGCGGACAAGATTTTAGTGATCGACAGCGGCAGGCTTGTGGCGGAAGGTACGCCGAAGGAAGTTTTCTCGCAGAAAGAGCAGCTGCGTGCGGTCGGGCTCGATTTGCCGCCTGTTACGGAGTTCACGGAGGAACTGCGCGAGAGGGGCGTCGACATTGAGCCTACTATTCTCGACGCGGATGAGGCGGCGGAGCAGATTGCCGCGTATCTGAAAGCGAGACAATAGAAGGTTTGCTGGTTAGAGAGTGATTTGCTTGCGGGGAAAAGGCATGCCTGCGGGCAAGAAGTATGCCTGCACACAAAAATCATGCTGGCAGGCAAATTCTGTCAATTAAGGGAAGAATATGATTAGAGACATTACACTGGGTCAGTATTATCCGGGCGAATCCTGGGTGCATAAACTTGACCCGAGAGTAAAAATAATAGCGACTTTGCTGTTCATAATTGAGCTGTTTATCGTGAACAACTTCGTTGGGTTTGCGATTGCGGCGGTGGCGCTGGGTGTGCTCATCGCGATTTCGAGGGTGCCACTGAGCTTCATCGTTAGGGGGCTTAAGCCGATTTTGATTATCTTGCTGTTTACGTTCGCGCTGAACATTTTTATGATTAACGGCGAGGTGATTTGGAGCTGGGGCATCCTGAAGATCACGAAGGAAGGCATCAAGACGGCCGTGTTCATGGCTATCAGGCTCATCTTGCTGATTATCGGCTCGTCGATGCTGACGCTTTGCACTCGGCCGCTGAGCCTGACGGATGGCATAGAGCGCTTGCTTTCGCCGTTCAAGAAGATCGGTCTGCCGGCGCACGAAATCGCTATGATGATGACGATTGCGCTCAGGTTCATCCCGACGCTGCTCGAGGAGACGGACAAGATCATGAAGGCGCAGCAGGCTCGTGGCGCTGACTTTGAGACTGGCGGGCTTTTGCACAGGGTTAAGGCGCTCATTCCGATTCTGGTGCCGCTGTTTGTCAGCGCGTTCAGAATTGCCAACGACCTTGCGATGGCGATGGAGGCGAGATGCTATCGCGGCGGGCAGCACAGGACGAGGATGCACGAGATGAAGCTGAAGAAGCGGGACTATGTGGCGTTCTTGCTGCAGGCGGCGTTCCTTGCTGTGATTATTCTGTCGGCGAGGGTTAATCTGCTCGGAATTTAGTTGATTTTGCGTATAGTGGCCTCGGAGAAGTCCGAGGCTTTAATTTTTTAGATTGTTCGAGGCGGGGCTGCGGCAAGGGCGCCCGCATGGTGTGATAGGCATGAGACAGAGAAATATTAAGGATTTGGACAAGAGAATAGAGGAGAACTCTCGGACGCTGGTGGAGGACCCGCGGGCGGCCAAGGGGCATTGGCACGAGATTTTCGGGAACGCGAACCCGATTTACCTGGAGATTGGCTGCGGCAAGGGCGCGTTCATCACGGCGCACGCTACTGCTGAGCCCGAGAAGAACTTCATCGCGTGCGAGGGGCAGAATTCGGTCGTGCTCAGGGCACTGGAGAAGGCGGAGGAGACTGGGCTTACGAATCTCAGGATTTTCATAGATTACGTGCACGACCTCTCGGATTACTTCGAGGAGGGCGAGCTTGCGGGGATATATCTCAATTTCAGCGATCCATGGCCGAAAGCTCGCCATGCGAAGCGCAGGTTGACTTATCACAAGCGGCTCGAGAATTACAAGAGCATCTTGCCCGCGGACGGGTTCATAGAGTTCAAGACGGATAACGACGGGCTTTTCGAGTTTACGCTCGGCGAGATCGAGCTGATGGGCTACGAGATCGAGGCGCTGAGCCGCGATCTGCACGGGGCGAGCGTAAACTCCGCGAACTTCATGACCGAGTACGAGCAGAAGTTCGCCAGCCAGGGCAAGAACATCAACTACGTGCGCTTCTAGTTCAAATGTAAGAAATCATCTTTTGGTTGTAATAATCAAGTTGTGAGATGATTTCTTTTTTTGCGGGGGCTGGCGCGGCTTTTGCTTTGGTGGGCGTGGTCGCAAAAGGCGTGCCAGCCCAGATAGAAAAAAATTCGCTTCGAGATGAGACTCGAAGCGAATTTTCTCATTATATGGAGCGGACAACGGGAATCGAACCCGCCTCCTCAGCTTGGGAAGCTGATATTCTACCAATGAACTATGTCCGCACAGCACAAATATTATACAATATCTCGCCGCACATTTCAAGCGAATTTTGCAAATGCGCCCGCGCCATCGCATGCTCGGCGTTCAAGAAGATTGCGTGAAGATTTTGCAAATTCAACAAAAAAGGCGTGTTTTGCTCGCTTTTTTTCTTGCCAAATCCACAAAAATGTATTATACTAAGACGTTGTATTGATTTTAGAACAGAAAAGATAGAAAAAGCGAGCCTGAGAGAGGCACGCAAAATTACGAAGGAGGACGCCATGGCAGAGTATTTATTTGCAGCACAGAACGGCAGAAATGTTCCAAAGGAAGACAAGATTTTCGGTATCAGCAACAGAGCCAAGAAGATGATAGCGGAAAAAGGAAAGGACAAGGTTGTCAACGCCACCATCGGCGCTCTGCTTGACGACGAAGGAAATCTCATTGTGCTTTCATCTGTAGCGGAGGTTTTCAAGAGCCTCAGCCCAGTTGAATTCGCGGAGTACGCACCGATTGCGGGCACACCAGAGTTCCGCGAGATTATCAAAAAGGATGCGTTCGGAAGCTATGTGCCGAAGCGCCACACGCAGGCGGTTGCAACACCTGGTGGCACGGGTGGCATCAGAAACACGATTTCGAACTACACTGAGCCTGGGGACAAGGTTCTCATCGCGGACTGGTACTGGTCGCCATATAGAACGATTGCTACGGAAATCGGCAGAGATGTTGAGACGTTCGAACTCTTTGATGCAGACAGAAAGTTTAATATAAAGAATTTCGAGGAGAAGGCGAAGGCTTTGCTCGAGAAGCAGGATAGGCTGGTCGTTATCCTCAACACGCCTGCTCACAACCCGACGGGTTATGCCATGAGCGACGATGACTGGAAGGCGGTAACCGCAGTGTTCGCAGGGCTTCCGGCAAGCAAGAAGATTACATTGCTCGTAGACGTTGCGTATCTTGACTTCGCTGGCGACGAAGAAAAATACAGAAGCTTCTTGCCAATCGTAGATGCGATGCCAGAGAACGTGCTCGTGCTGATCGGACACAGCCTTTCCAAGGCATATACGCTGTACGGAATGCGCTGCGGAGCTCTCATCTGTATGGCACAGACGGGAGAAATCGCAGAAGAATTCAAGCGTTGCTGCGAATTCTCCTCCAGAGCATCCTGGTCAAACTGCGCGAGAGCACCGCAGATGATCATCACGAAAATCTACCAGGATCCAGAGCTCAAGAAGAAAGTCGACGAGGAGCGTGCGGGCTTCCGTGACATGCTCATCAGACGTGGCAAGGCGTTCGAGGCGGCCGCTAACGAGGTCGGTCTCGTAATGGTTCCGTTCGACGCGGGCTTCTTCGCATCGATTCCATGCGATAACCCAGACGCCGTATCCGCTGAGCTCGAGAAGGAAGGAATCTTCCTTGTACCGCTCGCAAAGGGTGTCCGTGTCTCAGTAGCATCCGTCTCCGAGGAGAAGTGCAAGATGCTCCCGGCCCACATCAAGGCCGCAATGGACCGCCTGCAATAACACAGTAACACCAGAGCTGGCAGCAATACCCGACCTGGCAGCAACAGCTGAGTTGCCAGCAACATCCGAGTTGGTCGTCTGGCACGACTTTTGCGCATGTGCGCGGCAACGGCAAAACTCGTGCCAGCCGCCCGCGCAACCCATAGCCAGGCAACACCAGCGATTGGAAACAATAGAACAGAAACTACAGCTGTAAGGAGGCATGCGCCTCCTTTTTGCGTGCGAAAAACATCTCTATCCACGACATTTTCTATTCCTCATCTCGAAAACTTGATTTCATAATATTATTATCCCTTGCCGCGCGCACACCAACTGGCAAGGCTGATAGTAAAAAATATTATATATTTCGCATAAGCAGAAAAAATCTGAATTTTTTTCCAATCAGTCCTTTCCAAAATCTGTGTTATAGTGTATAATCTTCATACAGATATTGACAGAAGGCAATCCTATGGCCGCATGTGGTGGTTTTTGTTCTTTACTTCAGCATCATATGACACCACTTGGCCTCAGAATGGGTGATAATCGAGCCCCTGAGAGGGCGATGGTGGTTTTTGCCCTGAAGTCTGAAGCCATATGACACCACAAAATGCGGAAATCGAAGAAAAGTGGTGTCATTTGCTCATCGAGAAACCATCAAAAACCACCATCGGGCAAAATACACCCTGGATTCAGGGCGTTTATGAGCCAAGTGGTGTCATTTGCCCTCGCTACGATGAGCAAAAACCACCATGAGGCAGAACGGAGGTAAACATGTACTTTGACAAGGGATATTTTGAGAAGATTGTATCAAGTTTGAAATCACAGATCCAAGCGAACATTGCAGAGATGCGAACGTATCCGAAGGGCACATTACGCCATGACTATAGCCGCAGTCGAAACCGATTTTTTATAGCGACCACAACCAGTGACGGCAAGAAAGTTCGCGAGTCGATAAACAAGCGACCTGATATTTTGCTGAAACTTCTGAGAAGAGAGTATTTGGCGGCGCAGAATGTTGTGCTTGAGAAGGACATCCGACTATTGGAGGCTTTTATTGGTCAATTTGTGGACACGTTACCGGCCTCATACATCGAGCGAATGCCTGAACGTTTCCACACGCTACCGATTGAGATAATCCAGCTGATTGCCACAGCGAACCCGTCTGCAATCTCGGCGGCGGAGCAAATAATTAAGAATCCAGAAGAAGTAATTGAGCTCGCTGAAACTTGGTTTCCACTCCAGAATAAGGAACAGGAGAAGCGGCAGCAGGATCTCCGCATCAACATAGGCAGCGAGCTCGACAACTGGGCGCGTGCACAGTTCGAGCAGAGCACATACAAAATTGAACAACGCACACAGAGAACAAGCCAAGGCCTGCTCGTCCGTTCGAAATCAGAGGCACTCATTGCGGAGAAGCTATACGAGTTCGGAGTGCCATTTAGATACGAGCAGGTGCTCCACATTGGATGCCATGATTATTTTCCTGACTTTACTGTTCGCAACATCCGTAGCGGCAAGCTTTTCTATTGGGAGCATCTAGGCCTTGTCAACAACAAGGATTATATGGAAAGCTGCCGCCGCAAGTTAGCAACATACGAGAATGCAGGTATTGCGCCTTGGAATAATTTGATCACGACATACGACGACGAGAATGGAAATCTCGACCTGCAATTTGTGGAGAGCATAATCAGATGCAAGCTCACATAGCCAAGGAATTAAGACTCTACATAGAATTTAGAGATGGGGAATATGGCGAAGAGCAAATGGGTTGGCGGACTGGTAGGCGAGTCAGAAATTTACTGGAAAAGGCGGGAGTGTAAAT
>CAVEOR010000062.1:0-7136 GCA_963617285.1 Anaerovoracaceae bacterium
CACTGCACCGCTCTGGTCGCCAGTAGCGCTGCGAACGGCGACCCGTACAGAATCGAAATCCAGTACGTGTTAACCAACAGCCCCAGCACAAGCTGCACGATTCCGACTGCGATAAGTATTCTCACCGGTGTCTGCTTCTTGTGGAGCAAGCCGCCATAGGTCGCGCCCTCAAGTGCACATGTCAATGTGAACCCCGGAAAGTATGCCCCAATCGGAAACAGCAATGCCCCGAGCAGGTCGGCAACGCCACCTACCAACGCTCCCTTGACAGGTCCGAACAGATATCCCGCCAGAAAAATCGGAATAAACGTGAACCCGATCTTGAGATTCCATGCATTGATAGACAGGAACCTCGAAAACACGATCGCAGCGGCAATCAAGACCGCACAGACGACCATAGTTTTAACGTCAAATTTTTTCATAAAAAAACCTCCTCTTATAGTGCGACAGTCGCCGCAAGGGGAGATTTCCCGTATTGCAGCAGCGGATGCGGACACGACACCGCAGCACTGCACCCTGCATGTTGCTTTCGTCCGACGGCAACTTCCCATCCGTCGGCACTTAACGCGTCGTCCCTACTCTGTCTAATTCTTAATGCATATCTATTCTACCACAACTCTATCGTAATTGCACAAAAAATCTTTAACTATGCATAATATTTTTTCGCAGGAGCCTTTGCTGACCTCCACATTCAGTGGCATGATTGGGTCGTGGAGCGACTTTCTGAGTAAGCACCAGCCACTGAGCTCGTCGTTTCTGAAATTCAGACGCACGCCCTCGTAGTTCGGCTCAACAACCGAAATCCCAGCTGCCGCCTGCTCCGGCTCGCCTGCCCATTTCTCAAACTCCGCCAGCACCATCTCGCCGTATCCCGCGAAATCCTCGCCCTTTATCGGGAACCTAACCTCAACAGCCTCCGCAGGCTCCGCAAGCGAAGAGAGCAAAACATCGATTCCAACGCCCGACTTCGCAAGCTGCGCAGCCTTGATTACAATCTTGGTCGCAAGGTACGCCCCGTCGTCAAGGAAATAGTTTTCTTTGTATGCCGCATGTCCCGATGTCTCAATCGCAAGCTGGCTGTCAACACCCTGCTCGTTGAGCTCAATCGACTTGTTGATTACATTCTTATATCCACGCTTGAACCTGAGATGTTTCAGTCCCAGACACTTCTCGAGGTATTCCGTGAGCTCGTCGCTGGTGATGCTGTCGGTAACAACAGTCGTTCCCGGATGCTCCACAGCGATGAGCGCCGCCGCCATCGCAACTATCGCATTGCGGCTGATTGCCTTGCCACTCTTGTCGACTGCCGACGAGCGGTCAACGTCCGTGTCAAATATCAAACCGAAGTCCGCGCCAGTCTCGACAACCCTCTTGCTGATGGATTCCATCGCCTTCTTGTTCTCAGGGTTCGGCTCGTGGTTCGGGAAATGTCCGTCAGGCTCAAGGAACTGGCTTGCCGACACATCAGCGCCCAGCGGCTCCAGAATCTGCTCGGCGTAGAATCCACCCGCACCATTGCCAGCGTCAACCACAATCTTGAGTCCCGTGAGTGGCTTATCAGGATGCTCAGCCGAGGCAACCTCGCGAGCAATCTTCTCTCTGAGGTGCTGGCTGTAGCGTCCAATCAAATCACGCTTCTCAACCGCTCCCTCAGCGAGGTCTTCGTACTCAGCGTCAACCCCGTCGAACAGGCAAAAATGATTCCAGAGGTTGTCGCACATCGCGCAGTTGATAATTCTCTTGATATCGTCCTTGTTTAGCCCGCCGTCTTTGTCAAAATATTTGAATCCGTTGCGGTTGAACGGCAAGTGGCTCGCCGTAATCATAATCGCTCCGTCGCAAGCATAATCCTCGAATATCGTAGACATGAACATCGCAGGAGTTGAGGACAATCCGCAGTCGTAAGCCGTAGCCCCGATCTTCCTCAGTGTCTTGATAATCGCATCCTTCAGCACGCCTGCACTGAGGCGGCTGTCATGACCCACAGAAATCCTCAGTTCATTGTACGGCTTGCCTGCCTTCTCGCTCAAGTAAAGAACGAACCCAGCCGTCAGCCTCTCAGCCTCTTCAACTCCGAGGTTCACTGCCTCGCCAGCAACACCCTCCATCGCAACGCCTCTGATGTCGCTGCCGTTTTGCAATTTCGTGTAATGACTTCTGTCGCTACGATTTCCTGTATCCATTATCTTAATTTCTCCCATTTACTGTTATTCCGCATGCTTAACTTTATAAGTCTGCACTTACAATTTTTGCCGACCGCTTACTCCCCGTAAACGTGTGCCTCTTCTTCGCCAGCCAGTATTCTCTCTGCCCCGCGGCAAAGCGCCCCGAGCTCATCCTCGCCAGGCATAATCACGAACTCGCCGATATGCCCCGCATAGCCTCTAACCATCTCCGTGAGCATCTTCGAATTTGCCGCGCCACCGGTCAAGATGACAGCATCGACCTCACCACGCAGCGCAACCGACATAGACGCGATACTCTTTGCAACCTGATAAGCCATTGCCTCATATACAAGAGCTGCCTTCTTGTCGCCAGCTTCTATCATAGCCTCAGCCTCGCGGCAACCAGTAATACCAAGGTACGAGTAAAGTCCGCCCTTGCCGCAAATCATCTTGTCGACTTCTTCCTTCGTGTACTTGCCGCTGTAGCAAAGCTTCGTCCAGAGCAGCAGTGGAACGCCGCCAGTTCTCTCTGGTGACATCGGGCCGTCGTCATACGAAGCGCCATCTATAATCTTGCCATCCTTGTGGACCGTTACGGAAATTCCGCCGCCCATGTGGCAAACGAGCAGGTTCAAATCTTTGTAGTTCTTGCCGATTTTCTTCGCATAGTTCATCGCCTGCGCACGAGCATTGAGCACGTGGTAGCATCCGTATCTTTCGATTCCGGCAAGTCCCGAAACCTTTGCAATATCAGTCAGTTCGCAGCCCATAGTCGAATCGTAAATAAACGATGGGACGCCAAGGCTCTCTGCCAGCTGGTAAGCCATAAGTGCTCCCAGGCTCGAAGCATGCTGCGGATTGTCGGGGCTCTTCATCGCCTCGCAAAGCGCATCATTCACAACATATCCGCCGCCAGAAAGTCCGACAATCATGCCGCCTCTGCCGACAACCGCCTTCAGATTCGCAACATCATAGTCGTTCTCCGCCAGCACTTTCCTGAGCACCTCATCCCTGTACGGAAGCTGCGCAGGGATGCTCCCATACGCCAGCAGCTTGTCCGGGTCGTGCGTCAATGTCTTCTCAAACAAAAGCTCCCCGTCCCTAAACACGCCGATCTTGGTCGTCGTCGAACCAGGGTTAATCGCCAGAATATCAGTTTTACTCATCAAAATTCATCTCCTATACCAATGTATTTTCATTTTACTCTACATATTCACCAATCAGCGCACCGATATTGTTGTTCGATCCCATCATCCACAGGATATCGCCCTTGGACACAATCAAGTTCGCATCCGGCATTATAATCGGATAGCCGTCCTTTTGGATGCCGAGAATCATGCAATGCGTCGTCTCCTTGAGGTTGCCCTGCTTGATCGGCTTGCCCGCGAACTGCTCATCGCCGCGGACTTTGATAGGCGAAACAGCCAGCGCATGTTCAACCTTCGGATAAGCACTATCCATGAACTGCTTGAGCGTCCTAATCGGCTTATTCTGCACAAGCCCAGTCAAGCGATAGAAATTTAGGAGCGCCTTTTCCTCGCCAACAACGTAAACCTTGTCGCCCGCATTGATCGTAAGTTCCCCGCTCGGCAGGAGGAAGTACTTGCCATCATGCCTAATCTTGACTACATAGACATTGAATCTCGCTCCCCAGTTGAGATCCGCAATCCGCCGACGCAGATACGGAGCCTCCTCCGGCGCAATGAACGAAATTATGCAAAGGTCGTCGTCCAGCCATTTCTGCTCACGCCCCTGCTCAATCTCGTGCTGAATTATCCTCTCATTGAAGTTCCTCAGAAAAGTCGTCTCAAGCTGCAGATACAGGCTCGCCAAAATCGTCTTGCGCGAGAAAATCGTCAGCAGCACAACCAATAGGAACGCAACTCCGCCGATGCCCCTACCGAAGAAATAATGCAGCGGCACGATCGCAATCGCCGTCGCACACGCAACCTTGCCGATATTGAGCATCACAAGCGGCAGATGGAACGAAGCCTTCTTCAGCCAAAGCGTCGTGAAGTAATTATTGTGGAAATTCATCAAAGGTATGATAAAAATCGCCATCACTATGTAAATCGCCACGCACGAGACTATCTTCGCACCGATATCGGTTATGTAACCAGCAAGCAGCGGCTCCAGTTTGAATGTTCCAACCAGCGCGGCCACGAGCATGATTCCACCGTAAACCACCAGACGCATGAAGTACATTTTGATGTATTCCGTCCAGTCGTTGTCCTTTTCCTCGTCCGCCTGCGAGTCCGAAGTGTATCTATTCAAGGCGTTCTTCACCTTGTCTGGCAGCGTCCTGTCAAGCCATCCCACGAAATGCGGAGCGAGTTTGATGCAGAACGGCGTAGTAAATGTCGTAATGACAGAAACCGCAACGACTATCGGGTAGATGTAATCGTCAATCAGCCCCAGCCCGATTCCAAACGAGGCGATGATAAAGGCAAATTCACCGATCTGTGCAAGAGCAAAGCCACAAGACGCGGAGTTTCCAAGGCTCTGTCCAGAGAGCAGCATCCCGAGGCAGTTCCAGATGAGCTTGCCGACGAGAGTAACAACTGTGATTACAGCGATCGGAACGATGTACTTAACGATCATGCTCGGGTCAACCATCATGCCAACGGAGATGAAGAACACAGCCCCGAAGAGGTCTTTGACGCCCTTGGTGAGATGCTCAACTCTGGATGCGTGAACCGTGCCCGCAAGAAGCGATCCCGCGAGGAACGCACCGAGCGCTGTCGAGAATCCGAGCCAGCCAGCCAGTAGCACCATGCCGAAGCAGATGCCAATCGAAACAACGAGCAGCATTTCGTCGCTCATCAACTTTATCGTCCTATTTACGAATGTCGGGAGCAGGTAAATTCCGAACAGCAGCCATACAATAAGGTAGAGAACCATGAGAAGCAGACTGCCCATAACCTCGAGTCCCGAGATATTCTGGCTCGCGCTGACCGTCGAAAGGAGTACCATCATGAAGATGCCGACGATATCCTGAATAACCAGTGTGCCGAACACGAGCTCCGTGTATTTTTCCTTGATTCCGAGCTCATCGAAAACTTTGATGATGATGGTCGTGGAACTCATCGCCAGCATTCCGCCGAGGCAAATGCTGTTCATCGAGCCAAATCCGAGCAGCATACCCGTGCCGTAGCCCATCGCAAGCATGCCGACAACCCCGACCACAGTCGTGATGATCGCCGTGCTTCCAACGCTCGCCAGCTTATGCAGGTTGAACTCCAGTCCGAGATGGAACATCAGGAAAATGATTCCGATTTCGCTCCATGTGCTGATGCTCTCCGTGTCCACAACCGTTGTGAACAGCGGAAAATACGGGCTGATCAAAAAGCCCGCAAGAATGTACCCCAAAATCAGGGGCTGCTTGATTTTCTTGAATATTATCGTGATAATTCCCGCCGTCAGCATCATGACAGCCAGGTCCGAGATTAAAGTTGGAATGTGCATAATTACTCCTCATCCTTTATGGCATTTACTGCCGAAATCCTAAATTCGCGTGCTGCTCACATCTTTCAAACCGCCGGCACGCTACACACTATCATTATACACTAAATTCCCGCTAAAATCTCGCCAAAATGCAACAAATTTCGTCCGCGCCCACACATATGCTTAGAAACCTAAGCAACAAGAGGCCTCCGTAGAAGCCTCTTGATTCAGTACTGACATCTTTAGTCTCAATCGGCTATATCAGCCAAATCGGTATAATCAAATTGTTCCTGTCGAATGCGCTTAAGGTATTTGCCATGCAGAGCACCGCTCCTGTGCCAACCTTCAGCGTGCCCTTCTCAAGAACTCCGAATGTTTTTACTATGCGTCTATCGGGGGAGACAGCTTTCTTGATTTCAAGAGGATGGAGCTCACCATCTCTTTCCAAAATTATATCGATTTCCTTTGCGTCTCTATCTCTGTAATAGTATATATATGGTTCAATTCCCGAACTTTGATAGCTTTTCACAACCTCACAAACCGTGTAGTTTTCCAGCAAAGCTCCGCTCATTGCGCCTATCTCTGCGTTCTGCGCGGTCGACCACTTCGTCAAATAGCATACCAATCCCGTGTCGTAGAAATAGACCTTCGGTGTCTTGACCGTCCGCTTAAGTACATTGTTCGAATATGGGTGTAGCATGAAAATTATCCCAAGCGTTTCCAATATGTTCGTCCAGGATTTTGCCGTTGGGACATCTATCTCCGCATCCTCGGCAAGTGCCGTGTAATTGAGCACCTGGGCCGTTCGGGCAGCCATTGCCGTGACAAATCTGTTGAACTTCAGAGCATCTATGTCGCCAGACAAATCGCGAACATCCCGTTCTATATATGTTGAAATGTAAGAAGAGTAATATATTTCTCTATCTGGATAATTGCCGCTCACAATTCCTGGCATGCTGCCACGCCAAATCCTAGCGAATATCTCGTCCACATCCGCTGGCTCAATATTTTTATTTTCAATCAAAAGCGTATCTAGGTCCGTCGTGAACGGCTGCGGATGCATCCCTTCTATCTCTCTCTGCGACAAAGGCGACATGTGAAGCAGTGCAACCCTGCCAGCCAGCGATTCGCTCACCCCGCGCATCAGCCTAAATATCTGCGAACCTGTCATCCAGAAATCTCCGGGATTGTGATATTTGTCGATATGAATTTTGATGTATGTGAAAAGTTCGGGTGCGTATTGCACTTCGTCTATCAAAACAGGTGGTTTATGTAGCTGCAAGAAAAGTGCAGGATCATTCTTTGCCATCTCCCGTTCCGACATGTCATCCAGCGTCACATACTCTCTTCCGATATTTTCCTTTTCGGCGAGCGTCCTAAGCATCGTTGTCTTACCTGACTGCCTCGAACCAGTAATCAAAATTGCAGAATACGACTTCGACAGCTCGCTTACCTTTTCCTCTAAGTGTCTATTTATATATCCCATGCAATCTTCCTCCAATCCAGCCTAATTATACGGCAGATTTT
>CAVEOR010000063.1:0-7077 GCA_963617285.1 Anaerovoracaceae bacterium
CAACTCAAGCCACCACGTCAAGCGCCCGTGTCACCCTCGGCAAGCACGACGCCCCAAGCCTCACCAAGCAAGAGAAGCGCGTCCTCGAAAAGATACTAAATGAAGATTGACATCCGCCAGCCAGCCCATGAAAACTATCAGTAAGGGCAGGCTGGCGCTCCCCTCGCAGCTCTGCGAAAAATTCGCCTGCGAGGGGCTCTTTTTTCCTTGTACAACCCCAACTCTTGTGGTAAAATAAAATGATGAAAAACGAAATCGCAAAACAAACGACAAAGAAAAAATCCAAGACCAAGTTTTACATAGTTGGATGGGTAATATTAGTTGCAATTCTGTGCGTGTTCATCTACTTCGTGCCGCAAGTGTCTGACGCATTCAAGGAAACCTACGTCGCTGAGTACGGAACGCTGGAGGCGGGCGCAGAGGCAGACTGCCTTTTCGTGCGAGATGAAACCGTATTTACGGCCGATTCCGCGGGCACTGTCACCAGAAATGCCAAGAGCGGCAAGCTCATGCGCACGGGCAGCAAAATCGTCACACTTTCAGGCATCGCTTACTATTCCTCCGATAAACACGGAATCGTAAGCTACTATTACGACGGCCTCGAGCAGAGCCTCACGTCGGACGCACTGGATGGCATCACGATCGCGAGCCTCGAGAAAGCCGAAGCAGACGATTTCTCGGTGAACAAGTGCAAGAAGGAAGCCGTAGCGGGCGACCCGATTTTCAAGATTATCGACAACACCGCGTGGTACCTCGTCGCATGGCTCAGCGCAGAAGATGCTGAAGGCTTCACAGAAGGCAACCGCGTCTACGTGGACGTCGATAGCGACACGCGCCTCAAGATGAAGGTAAAATCGGTGACAGCGGAAGGCGATAAGCAGAAAATCGTCCTTTCCTGCAACCGCTACTACGAAGATTTTGATAAGTACAGAGCCAAGAAGTGCAACCTCGTCAAGTCGAGCCGAAGCGGGATTTTGATAGAGACGTCGAGCATAGTCGAAGAAGACGGCCACAAGGGCGTTTACGTCAAGGACAAATTCGGAAATTATAACTTCACGAGAGTCAGCGTGCTGGCAACCGACGGCGACACGAGCGTCGTCGAGCAGAGCTATTTTTATGACGAAGAAGGCAAGACCGTGAGCACGGTCAGCAACTATGACGAAATACTGAGGAGCAAAGGAGAGTGATCCACATGTCAATCAGAGAAAATATCGAGTACATCCGTCACCAGAAGGACGAGGCGGCCAAACGCTCAGGCAGGAGCAGCGACGATGTTTTGCTCGTGGCTGTGACGAAATTGCACGACGTCGACGAAATCAACGAGGCAATCGATTGCGGCATCACAGACATCGGCGAGAACAAAGTCCAGGAAATCCTGAACAAGTACGACGGCGTCAAGCCGGTCAGATGGCATCTCATCGGTCACCTGCAGACGAACAAGGTCAAGTACATCATCGACAAAGTTTGCATGATTCACTCGGTCGATTCGCTCCACCTCGCGCAGGAGATAAACAAGCGCGCCGAGCAGCACAACCTGACGATGGACATTTTGATTCAAGTAAATTCCGCAATGGAAGAAAGCAAATTCGGCATCACGACGGACGAGACAGGCAAGCTTATCGAGGACATACTCGCGACCTGCCCGAACGTTCGCATCCGCGGCCTCATGTGCATCGCGCCTTTTGAGGATAATCCAGACGACGCACGCCAGTACTTCGCTGCGGTCAAGAAATTATACGACGAATACGGCAAGTTAGACAGCCCGCAAATCGATTTCAAATACCTGTCGATGGGCATGTCGAACGACTTTGAGGTAGCGATAGAAGAAGGCTCCACGCTGATCAGAGTAGGCACATCGATATTTGGGGTCAGAGATTACAGCAAGAAAATGGGAGGAAACTAAAAATGGGATTTTCAGACACATTCAAGAAATTAGTTGGAATTGACGAGGTCGACGAGGATTTGACAGAAGAAGAAATCGAGGCAGCCAGACAGCAGGTTCTCGCAGAGGAGAGTAAGCCAGCAGCGCCAATCACAGGTTCGTTCCAGCCAAGGACAACATCACAGGACGCTCCAAAGGCAATTCCAATCGAAAAAAGAGTTTCAATCGCAGGCACAAGCACATTCACGCTCGTGGTTATCGAGCCGAAGAGCTTTGATGAGTGCCCGAAGCTCGTAGACAGCCTCAAGGCAAAACGCCCAGTCGTAATCAACCTCGAGAAAATCGAGACAGAGACGGCCAAGAAGATTTTCGATTTCCTCAGCGGCGCGACATACGCACTCAACGGCAACGTTCAGAAGGTAGCTAACAATATCTTCATCTTTGCACCTGAGAAGGTCGACATCACGACGAACCAAGAAGAGAGAACAGGCTTTGACTTCGGCGCAAACAAGAGCCCTTGGTCAACTAAATAGCTAGGCGAGCACGGCAACACAATAAATTAAAATCGGAGGACGAAGGAATGATTACACCTTCAGATATAGAAAACAAGCAATTTTCCAGAACAAAAAAAGGCTATGATCCGGACGAGGTAGACGATTATCTCGACCTCATCATACTCGACATGGAAAAACTCATCAGAGAAAACAAGCAGCTGAAGGACGAGCTCAGCAAGGCACACGTTCAGGTCGACAAGCACATGAACACCGAGACGAGCGTTTACGAGACACTCGAGGCAGCGAAATCGCTGATGAATGACATAGCAGCGAGCGCCGAGAGAAGAGCGGAGATTCTGCTGAAGAACGCCGAGATGGAAGCGAGCATGATAACCAAGGAAGCAAAGGAATCCATCAGCAAGCTCACGGACGAGGCGAACAGACTGAAGACGAGAGTCGACATGCTCAAGGGCAGATACAAGAACCTGCTCGAGGCAGAGCTGGAGAGACTCGACTTCGTGGGCGAAGACTTGCTTAAGGACTTCGAGGAAGACTTCATGCCGGCGTCGCTCGCAGGCGCAGACGGTAGCGAGGATATCAAGGCAACGAAAATCCTGCCGGTGAGCGAAGAGCCTAAGAATGACCTCAAGATGGATAAGACAATGGTGAACATCAGATGAGGGTCAAAAGGTGCCTAATTATAGTCGCACTAATTTTGGCAGACCAGCTTAGCAAGATTGCGGTTAAGGCGAACCTCGAGGTAGGCGAATCGGTGCCTGTAATCGGTGAATTTTTCAAGCTATCGCATATCAATAACTACGGCGCCGCACTCAGCATGTTCCAGAACGACACGCTGCTTCTGATAGCAATCCCAGTAATTGCAATGGTCGCTGCTATCTGGTATATGGAAAAGCATAGCGACTCGCACTGGAGCCTTGCACTTGCAATCGAGCTGATCGTGGCAGGCGGCATAGGCAATTTGATAGACAGGGTTACGCAAGGTTACGTGACGGATTTCCTCGACTTCACGGCATATATTCCGTTCTGGGACTGGATATTCAATGTTGCTGACATTGCGGTTTGCGTAGGCTGCTTCCTGCTAGTGCTATACCTTTTCTTTTTCGACAAGCCAGAGGAGAAGGCAGATGGAGAATCCTAATACATATACATTCATAATAGACAAAGAAAACCAAAGCACTCGAATAGATTCAGTGCTTTCTTTGCTTTTACCGGACACGTCGAGGAGCTTCATTCAGAAGCTGATCGAAGGCGGAAACCTCAAGCTGAACGACGAGCAGATGACCTCCAAGAAGTACAAGGTCAGCGAAGGCGACAAGGTTGAAATCGTGATTCCGCCGCCAGAGAAGCTCTCCGTGGAAGCTGAGAACATCCCGCTCGACATAGTTTATGAGGACGATGATGTGCTCGTCGTTAATAAGCCGAAGGGTATGGTAGTGCACCCAGCGGCAGGGAACTACACGGGCACGCTCGTGAACGCCATCATGTACCACTGCGGCGATAGGCTTTCGTCGATCAATGGCGTCATTCGCCCAGGTATCGTCCACAGAATCGATAAGGACACGAGTGGGCTCCTGATGATAGCGAAGAACGATGTAGCCCATGAGTTTCTCTCTTCGCAGCTCGCGGAGCACAGCATCACGCGTCGCTACAAGGCTATCGTGTATAACAATTTCGCCGAGGACACTGGCACGGTCGACGCGCCGATTGGCCGCGACCCGAAGAACCGCCTCAAGATGGCCGTGACCGACCAGAATTCCAAGCACGCGGTTACGCACTGGACGGTGATGGAGCGATTCGGTAAGTACACGCTCATAGAAGCCAGACTTGAGACCGGCCGCACCCACCAGATTCGCGTGCACATGTCGTATATCAAGCATCCGCTCGTAGGCGATCAGGTCTACGGGCCAGCGAAGCAGAGCCTAATTCAAACAGGCCAGATGCTCCATGCAGAGGTTCTCGGCTTCGTCCATCCGAGGACGGGCGAGTACATGGAATTCCGAGCAGAACCACCAGAAGAGTTCCAGAACCTGCTTGAGCGCCTGCGTAGGGGCTGAATCCAGCGAGCGAAATAACAGGAATAACAAGCATTAAATTTAGTACGAAATAATAGCGAGGTTAATATGAGCAACAAAAAATCATTTAAGCCAGGCACCCTCCTGAGCCCAATCGCGGCCGTAATGGTAAGCTGCGGCGACGAAAGCACGAAAAATATAATTACAATTGCATGGACTGGAATCATCAATTCCGAGCCACCTATGACATACATCTCGGTCCGCAAATCGAGATATTCGCACGACATTATTGAGAAGTCGGGCGAGTTCGTAATAAACCTCGTCAGCGAAGACCTTGCATTTGCAAATGATTATTGCGGCGTTAAGTCGGGTCGCGATGTCGACAAGTTCAAAGAGATGAAACTTACGGCAATTCCGTCCGAGAAGGTAGCTTGCCCGTCGATTGCGGAAGCACCGGTTAACCTTGAGTGCAAGGTCAAGGAAGTGCACGAATATCCTTCGCACGACATGTTCGTCGCAGAGATCGTGAACGTGCGCGTGAACGAAGAGCTCGTCGACGAAAATGGCAAGATGGACTTCGCAGCGGCAAAGCTCGTTGCCTACGTGCACGGCGAATACTACGGAATCAAGAAGAATCCGATTGGCAAGTTCGGCTACTCCGTGATGAAGCCGAAGACGAGGAAGCGCATCAACAGGGAGGCGCACCAGATGCGCGTGCAGAAGAACCAGGCCGCCCGCAAAGGTCAAGCATCCCGCAAGAGCAAAGGCGGCCGTTAGGCGCGGGCTGCGAAATGCCCCTGTGCCTTGCGCTGAGCAGCCCGCGGCTCTAGACCCCAGTGAATAGGAGAGCCGCCCGCGCGTGTTTCGCATGGGGCGGCCGCCGGAGTGCTGCAATCGTATGGGATTATAGCTCTGTGCCCGTCTGCCAATCAGCACAGAGCCGTCAGAGCAAAGGGTTTACTCAAATTCATTGCCTGATTCAAGTCGGATTTTTATATATTCGTAACAAACCTTTTACATCTAACCATCAAACCTAATGTAATCAATGCAGCTTTCACACACGAACCCGCTATGGAATGCAATCGTGTGCGAGGTACTCCCACATAGCGAACATCTACAGTTCTTTTCCATTTCCAATCCAAGTTCCATTTCCATTTCTCTACCTCCTAGATTTCGATTACATCAAGTCTGCGCTAAGATGTAATATCATAATAGGGCAAGCACGCAAGAAAAAAAAGAAAAAAATTGCGAAATGTCGGAAATCGTACTTTTAATGTAATAACTCGTACCTTTACGGAAACTTCTATTTTTTCCCAACGAAGAAAAAGCCAGAAAACCGCATATTTTGTCGAAAAAATAAAAAGAAAGTGTCGAAAAAATATTGCTATTACGGACCAAATGTAATAAAATACAATCATAAATTTAATAAGGAAGGGTTAATTTATGGAGAAGAGGGATTCCGAAAAGAAACCTGCTATCATTGTCAAGAACCTCAGCAAGGTTTATGTCATGGGCGAAGAGCATGTCATAGCTCTCAAGAACATCAACCTGACGATAAACCGAGGCGAGATTTGCTGCATATTCGGCACGTCTGGCTCTGGCAAGAGTACGCTTCTTAACCAATTAGCAGGCCTCGAGAAACCGACCAGGGGAGAGGTTTTTATCAACGGGAAATCCGTGTCCAGGATGAACGAGAACCAGCTGGCGGTCTTCCGGCAGAAGAACATCGGCTTCGTGTTCCAGTCCTACAACCTGCTGAAAGAGCTGACGGCGGTCGAAAACGTTGCAATGCCGCTCATGTTCCGAGGCATACCGAAGGAAATTCGTGAGCTCGAGGCAATGAAAATGCTCTATCGAGTAGGGCTTAAGGACAGGGCAAAGCACTTCCCAGGGCAGATGTCCGGCGGTCAGCAGCAACGTGCAGGCATAGCCAGGGCATTCATCAGCCGCCCGCAGATCGTATTTGCGGACGAGCCGACGGGAAACTTGGACAGCAAGACGACAAAGGAAGTCATGGAGATGATTAGGAAGTTCGCCAGAACATTCCATCAGACGATAGTGCTGGTTTCGCACGATCCGGAGATGACGACCTACGCGGACAGGATTGTCACACTAATTGACGGCCAAATCGTAAGCGACGAGATGACCGCCCAAGCAAACGAAGAATCAATAGAAAATTAGACAGGGGGCAAATATGAAAAATATCTTTAAGAAAAGTTTTATCACTTTGCTGGCACTCATCATGGTGCTGGCATCTATGAATGCATTCGCGTTCGCAGCAGATACCACCAAGGATTACAAAGTAACATCATATACGGTTACGAATGCAGCTGGAGGACAGCCATCGGTTATATCCAAGGGTGATGTAGTCAACATTTTGGTTACTATTAAGTTAAATAACACGGAAAGTACTGGAGTGACAACGAGTGATGTATCTAGACTTGTTGACAGCTTCAGCGGAGGCAGTGTTACAAGCATTTCTGAAATTACTGGCCAGGCAAGCAAAACATATAACATTCAGTTCTCAACCCTTAAATATACAGGATCTGGACAGGAGCTCAAGTTCATGGTTCAAAATGGATCTAGCTATGAGGAACTCAGTGTAGATATTAAAGAAGCAAAAGAATACACCGAGCCAAAGGAAGACGACAGCACATCCACCTACACC
>CAVEOR010000064.1:0-7023 GCA_963617285.1 Anaerovoracaceae bacterium
TCGAGTCTAGAAAATATCTGCGGTTCACTTGACTTTGGCAGATATTTTCAATCAGTACCTGAGAGATATCTGCGGAAAGCCGCAAATCCGCAGATATAATTGCTCAGAACGCGAGAAATATCTGCGCCCAACTCCAATTCCGCAGATAAATTCACACGGAGTCCAGAAAATATCTGCGGAAAGCCACAGGTTCGCAGATAAACTCGCCTCGAGTCTAGAAAATATCTGCGGTTCACTTGACTTTGGCAGATATTTTCAATCAGACCCTGAGAAATATCTGCGGAAAGCCGCAAATCCGCAGATATAATCGTTCCGAGCGCGAGAAATATCTGCGGAATGTTCCAAGACCGCAGATAAATTCACTCAGAGCACGGAAAATATCTGCGGAAAGCCGCAAATCCGCAGATATAATCGTCTCAAGCATGGAAAACATCTGCGGTCATCTCCAATTTCGCAGATAAATTCGCTACGAGCACGAGAAATATCTGCGGACTATGCGGAGTGCACCTAAAATGATTGGGATTGGCGAATGCCAATCCCTACCACTCTAAGTTAGCGGTAGACTAGCGGCGGGTTCTGCAATCTGCGTGGGACATACCGCAGGAGCAGCTATGCACTTTGCACTAAGCGACGCAGGGGAGCAGCTAAGAACGAGGCACTGTTTGAGCAACTCCAATTCAATATCGCTCGCGAGTTTGCCTCGTTCTCTGCGATACAAGTCGCGTGTGCCTAAAGTGCACTGCGACGAGGACGTCCCGCGTGGATTGCACGGCACCCGCCGCAGATTTTGTGAAATTTGCGATTTGCTTATTTTATTCTGCGGCAATCTGTAGTATAATGTAGAAGGGTGCGACTTCGCCGCTTGTGTTTGATGCAGAAGCGCGGGGGCGGCCGCACGAATTTTATGACGAATTTTATTGGTGAAGGGGAAAGAATGATTACATTTGACCATGTTACGAAGAAATATCGGACGAACATCGGCTTGGACGATGTAAGCGTACATATAGATAAGGGCGATTTCGTGTTCCTCGTTGGACCGAGCGGCGCGGGCAAATCGACTTTTATCAAATTGATTTTGAAGGAAATTGACGCGGATGAGGGCACAATCGAGGCATGCGGCTACGAAGTCACGAGCCTCTCGAACCGCCAGATTCCAATGTTTAGGCGCAAAGTCGGAACGGTGTTCCAGGACTTCAGACTGCTGCCGAAGAAGACGGTGTTCGAGAACGTCGCATTTGCGATGGAGATTCTGCACAAGACGCCGCGCCAGATCAGGAAGCAGGTTCCGCAGATTCTCAGCCTCGTTGGCATAGCGGACAAGGCGCATAAGTACCCAGATGAGCTGTCCGCGGGCGAGCAGCAGAGGGTAGCGATTGCAAGGGCTATCGTCAATAACCCAGTCGTTCTCATAGCGGACGAGCCGACGGGAAACCTCGACCCGAGCACCGCGTGGGAAATCATGGATTTGCTGGAGCAGATCAACCTCAGAGGCACGACCATCGTGATGGTTACGCACGCCAAGGATATCGTCGACAGGATGAAAAAGCGTGTAATTGCAATCGAAGACGGCAAAATCGTGCGCGACGAGGCAGGACAATACGGATACAAGGAGGAATCATATTTTGTTTAATAGTTTTGTTTATAACGTAAAACAGGGATTTCTCCAGATTTTTAGAAATAAGGGCATGAGCCTCGCGTCGATTTTCGCGATCTTGGCGATGTTGCTCATCCTCGGAATGTTCTTCGTAATCACGATGAACATCAACCTTTTCACGGAGGTTGTGAAGCAGGATTACGACCAAATCGAAGTCTACTTGCTGGATGATACGGACGAGGCGGAGACGGCGGCGCTGATGGAGCAAATCTCCAAGAGGCCGGGCGTCACGGACGTTCAGTACAGGAGCAAAGACGACGCACTCGAGATTTTGAAGGAAAGATGGGGCGAGAGCGGATATTTGCTCGATTCTCTGGGCGAAAACCCGCTGCCGGCATCCATTTTGATAAACGTTGAGTCGCTGGACAACGCGTCGGATATCGCGGACTACGCGGGCTCGCTTGACGGAATCGAGGACGTGCAGTACTACCGCGAAACCGTTGAAAAACTCACGAAAATCACGGATTTCTTGCAGATTGCAGCCCTTGTAATCATGGCGTTTCTCATCGTGGTTTCCGTCGTCGTTGTTTCGAACACGGTCAAGCTGACGGTTTTCGCGAGGGCGAAGGAAATCCGCATCATGAAGTATGTCGGCGCGACGAACTGGTTCATCCGTGGGCCGTTCCTGGCTGAGGGCATCATGATCGGCATGTTCGCAGCGCTGATTTCGACGGGATTCATTACACTGATTTACCAGAAACTCATCGACGCGATAGGCGCGCAGGTACTTGCAATCGTCTCAATGCCGCTGATTTCAACGGGTTACATGTGCTGGAATATGTTGATTATTTTCCTGGCACTCGGCATCAGCATCGGTGCGTGCGGCAGTATCATTTCCATGAGAAAGTTCCTCGACACATAGAGAAGGGGTAAAATATGAAAAAATTAGGGAAAAAGGGAATAGCGCTCCTCATGTGCGGGGTTTTGCTGATCGTGTTCTCGTGTTCGGGGCTGGCGTTTGCGACCTCGAAGTCGTCGCTTCAGAATGATTTGAACGAGGTGAAGGAAGAGCAGGACGAACTCAGCAAGGAGATGAAGCAGGTTGAGCAGGACGTAAAGGATGTTCAGGCGAAAGTCGACTCGCTTACGTCGCAGATCAACCAGTCCGCGGAGGAAATTGCGGCTACCGAGAAGAAAATAAAGCAGAAAGAGCAGGAGATGCAGGAGCGCGAGACGAATCTGAATGCAAGGCTTAGGGTCATGTATAAGAACGGGTCAATCGGCTTTGTTGACGTGCTTCTCGGCTCGGGCAGCATATCGGAATTCATCTCGAACCTCGACATAATCCAGCGGATTTACAAGAACGACATGAACGTTCTGGACACCCTGAAGAAGGAGCAGGAGGAGCTGAAGGAGACTAAGGCCGAGCTGAAGGAAAGGCGCAAGAATCTCGCGGCTCAGAAGGAAGAACTTGCAGCGGAGCAGAAGGATTTAGAGACTAAGAAGGCGGCGCTGAAGAAGGAAGAGGACGCACTGAAGGCTGAGGCCGACAAGTTGACTCAGGAAATCCTCAGCATGACGGATACGAGCAGCAAGTACGTGGGCGGCGAATTCACGTGGCCTTGCCCATCTTCGACATATATCACGAGCTCGTTCGGCAACAGACTTCACCCGATTTTGAAGACGTGGATTTACCACACGGGCGTTGATATCGGTGCCTCGAGCGGCAAGAACATCGTGGCAGCGGCTTCTGGCACGGTCATCATGGCAGGCTGGTATGGCGGCTATGGTAATTGCGTCATGATTGACCACGGCGGCGGGATTGTAACGCTGTACGGACACGCATCATCGCTTTGCGTCAGCAAGGGTGCAAAGGTTAGCCGCGGGCAGGTTATCGCCTACGTCGGCTCGACAGGCCGCTCGACGGGTCCGCATCTGCACTTCGAAGTCCGCAAGAACGGCAACTACGTTAACCCGATGTCGTACTTCAGCTAAGCCGTACTGCCGTACTTTAGTTAAGTTGCACTTCAATTAAGTTGAGATAAAATAGATGACAAATAAGCAAATTATACGCGAATTATTGAATAAAAGAGGCGTTACGACGGAGGAAGAAATCGAAGAGTTTCTCTCCGACAAGCCGAAAAAGACTTACGATCCATCCCTGCTTTCCGACGCGAAGGCGGGGGTGGATTTGATATTGTCGGAGGTTGCGCGCGGGGCGAAGATCTGCGTGTACGGAGACTACGACGCGGACGGAATCACGGCGACGACGCTCATGATGAGCATTTTGTCGAACATTGCTGAGCCAGAGACACTCGATTACTATATTCCGTCGCGCTTCGACGAGGGCTACGGGCTGAACATGGAGGCGGTCAAGCACATCGCGGACAAAGGCACGGAGCTGATTATCACGGTCGACTGCGGCAGCGTTTCGTCAGCTGAGGTCGAGTACGCCAAAGAGCTCGGCATGAAGATCGTCGTAACCGACCACCATACCATCACGGACGAAAAAGCGGATTGCCTGCTCGTGAATCCGAAGCGGGAGGATGACGAGTATCCGTTCAAAGGGCTCTGCGGATGCGGAGTCGCTTTCAAGATGGCGCAGATTATACAGAAAACGGCTGGATTGCCGAAGTCTGTTCTGTCGGAACTCTTAGACCTCGTTGCTATCGGAACGGTCGGCGACGTGATGCCGATGCTCGACGAGAACAGGACGCTCGTAAAGTTCGGGCTGAAGATTTTGAACTCAGGGCACCGTTATGGACTTAGGAAATTGGCCGAAGGTGCGGGGCTTAAGCTCGGCGAGATTACTTCGGAGAATATAGGGTACGTTATCGCACCGCATCTGAATGCTTCTGGCAGGATGGAAGATGCCTCGGAGGCTGTGCAGCTTCTGCTGGCGCCTGAGGGGAGCAGCGAGGCGGATAGGATTGTTGAGGATCTGCTGGCGAAGAACCGCGAGCGGCGGCGGCTTCAGCAGGAGACGTTCGACAGGTGCGTGGGCAAGATTGCTGAAGCCGGGGCTGCGGAGCCAGCACCAGCAGCAGAGCCTGCACCAGCGCCAGACCCTGCGCAAGGGAGCAAACAGCAGGAACCAGGAGGCTCTGCACCAGCAGCTGGCTCCGCAGCCGAGGCGCCTGCCACAGCGGACTCAGGGGCAGGCGCCCCCGCCGCGGCACCGGAGGACTTCCTGCTTCTGCGCCTGGAAGACGCCCACGAGGGCATCACGGGCATAGTTGCCGGCAAGATAAAGGAAAAATACAACCGCCCAACGGTAATCGTAACCCCGACAGGCGAGGCAGGCAAATCGCTCAAGGGTACGGGCCGGAGCATAGACGGCGTGAACCTCTACGACGTGCTTAAGCGGCACGAGCATCTATTCGAAAAGTTCGGCGGCCACGCGGGAGCATGCGGCTTCACCATGCCGGCAGAATTTTTCGACGAGCTGCATGACGGACTCATCGCTGACATGGCCGAGCTCAGAGCCGCGAACCCTGAGATTTTCGAGATAAAGCGGCCGTTCGACCTCGAATTGCAAATAGACGATATGAACATCGAGCTCGCAGAAGAACTCGAGAAATTGGCGCCGTTCGGCAGCAAGAACCGCAAGCCGCTTTTCTGCGTGAAGGATGCGGACATATATGATGTAAGGTACATGGGCGACATCGGTCAGCACGTTCGCTTCAAGGCGGCGCAGCCAGGCGGCGAGCAGGGCGTGACCTGCGTGCTCTTCAGCAAGGCGAAGGAGTACAGCGACGCGCTAGACGTGGATCACCACACGCGCGCCATGGCGGGCAGTCTCGACGCGCAAACCTGGCAGGGCAATAAGCGTCTGCAGCTCATGATTTCCTGGATGGAATGATTTTGATGGAACTGCGTGTACTTTAATTGTTTGCAACGCGAAAATTTAATTGACGAAAGCATTTTTTGGTGTTATAATTTAGACAAATCGGGTAAAATCAAAAGATGAAAAAGAAAAATATATAAACACGAGAAAGGAGAGTTTTGATGGCATACGAATCCAAGTTCAAGAACCCTGATATTGACGAGTTGTTCGAGGGTATCCTCACGTTGAAGGACAGTGAAGATTGCTATCGATTCTTCGAGGACATTTGCACAATCAACGAAATCCATGCGATTGCGCAGAGATTTCAGGTTGCCAAATTGCTCTCAGAGAAGAAGACATACAACGAAATCGAGGCAATTACGAGCGCTTCAACTGCGACAATCAGCAGAATCAACAAGTGCCTTGTATACGGCGCAGATGGTTACAAGAGAGTGCTGACAAGGTTAAAAGAAAAGTAATCAAAGTGGAACGCCGCATATGGCGTTCTGTTTTTTTCGCGGAAAGAATTTTGCAAGCGGGCGTTTGCAAGATTGTTTTTGCGTGCAAATATGCGAATAGCTAATTTGGGGGTGTGAAAAATGAAATACGGAATGTATATCTACGAAGGAGACTTCGCGTCGCCTGAATTCAGGGAAGGCTTGATTTTAGAGGCTGTCGGCGCGTATTGCGCTGCGCACGGAATCGGCTGCGACGACATGAAAATCGTCAGGAGCCAAAAGGGAAAGCCGTACATAATCGACACGGAAAGAGACGTGTATTGCAACGTTTCGCACACTGGCAACATGTGGGTTTGCATCGTGGGCGAGGCGGAATGCGGTGTAGACATCCAGCTCGTGAAGGATTGCAAATACGAGCAGCTCAGCCGTCGATACTTCACGAAGGACGAGCAACGCTATATCGACAACTACGGCCTTTCTGGATTTTTCCGCCTGTGGGTTAGACGCGAGGCTTTCGGCAAGTACACTGGCGACGGGTTCTACGGAGAAAAGCCTGCGCTCGTTGACTCGGAGGGCTGGCTCATAGACAGCGTCGGCGACGGGTTCCTCAAGGATGTTCCAATCGCTGAGGACATCATCTGCGCTTATTGCACGGGCGGCGAGGAGGACGATATTGAAATCTGCTTATGATTTGGCATGTGCCAAGCTCGCCGCGAGGATGCGGACAGAGAAGGAAATCCGCGACTTTTTGGCCGAGAAGGAATTCGATAAAAGCGAGATAGACGAGGCGATTTCTGACCTCAAGGAGTTCGGCTATATCGACGACAAAAGATATGCCGTGGAATATTTTCGGTATGCGAAGAAAAAGTCCAAGGCCGAGGCTATGATTATCAGGGAGCTTGCGGCCAAGGGCATCTCGGCGGAGTTTGCGCGGGATGCGGTTGAGGACGCTCGCGCGGAGGCCGACAGCGAGATAGCCACCCGCCTGGCCGAGAAAATGCTCGCAACCCAGATAGAAGACGGCAAGCCCGTAGACGACAAATTCCTCGCCAGAGTAGCGAGGCGCCTCGCCAGCAAAGGCTTCTCCGCAAACACGGTCTACAGCACCCTCTCAGACATCAAATCAAAAGCCCGCGAAATGCTTT
>CAVEOR010000065.1:0-6975 GCA_963617285.1 Anaerovoracaceae bacterium
GAGCAGTTGGTAGCTCGTCGGGCTCATAACCCGGAGGTCGGAGGTTCAAGTCCTCTCCCCGCAACCACGATTATTCACGTCTGACTCTGTCGGGCGTTTTTTTATTCCCATCATCCCGCTCACACCGCCCGCACATTCCTACTTCTACAATCCTTTTCTGTGCGAAAATTTTATCGTATCGTACTTGAAAATAACACAATTTTCAAGTAGAATATAAGTAGTATGTATGAAAGGGAAAGCCTATGGAAAATATTTTGGAAAACTTAAACGTAAGCATTGGAATTATGGACGTTTTGGACATAGCAATCATCACGTTTTTGATATACAAACTTTTGGGATTTATCAGAGAGACGAGGGCGGAACAGCTGGCCAAGGGCATATTGCTTTTGCTGGTCGCGACGGTTGCGTCGAAGTGGTTACATCTGTACACGGTGCACTGGCTGCTGTCGGGGCTCATCAGCGCAGGTCTCATAGCAATCGTGGTCATCTTCCAGCCTGAGCTCAGGCGCGGTCTTGAGTACATCGGCAGAAGCAGGATTACGAACGTTTTCGGCGAGGTCGACAAGGAAGAGGCGAAGAGAATCGTCGGGCAGTTCGTCGAGGCTGTTGAGTCGATGTCTGCGACTAGGACGGGCGCTTTGATAGTAATAGAGCGAGAAATTTCGCTGAACGATATAATCGAGACGGGAACCGTGATCGATGCGCAGATTACGGCTCAGATGATTGGAACGATTTTCTACGAGGGAACGCCGCTGCATGATGGCGCGGTTATCGTCCGCGGGGACAAGCTCCATGCGGCGGGCTGCGTGCTTCCGCTGACTCAGAATAAGGAACTGAATAAGGAATTAGGCACGCGTCACAGAGCGGGTATCGGCATCACGGAGAATTCGGATGCGCTCGTTTTGATAGTCTCTGAGGAAACTGGCGTTATCTCCATGGCGGAGAACGGCGTTCTGACGAGGTTCCTGGATGGCAAGGCGGTTGAGAAAAAGTTGCTGAGCCTGTACTTCGAGGGCGAGACGGAGGTTAAACTTTCCGAGAGAATCAGCAGAGCGATAAAGGGAGGGAAAAATGTTAAAAAGTAACAAAGTAAATTTGGTCCTGGCCCTGATTATCGCAATCGTTTTGTGGGCATATGTTTTGGTGGACGTGAGCCAGTCGTCGACGGAGACGATCAAGAACGTACCGATTACGATTTTGAACGAGTCGGCGCTCGAAGATAACGACCTCGTGGTTCTGTCTACGGATTGCGACAAGGTGAACATCAGCTATTCGTGCCAGCGCTCGGTTTTCGGCAAAATCAGCAAGTCGGACTTTACGGTTACGGCGGATGTCGAGGGCCTGAAGAAAGGTTCGCACAAGGTTAAGCTGTATGTCACAGCGCCAGACGATGTCACGATAGAGAATATCAGCGTTCAGAAGATCACGATTACGGTCGATGATCTCGTGACGGCGAAGAAGGCTGTAACGCCGGTGATTGAGAATAATTCGAGCGACGAGGAAGAGCCTGATATCCTTCAGATCAGCGATGAGTCTGTTACGGTCAAGGGTCCAGCGACGCTCGTCGACAAGGTAAATACGCTGAACGCGGTGCTCGACGCATCGAAGGTCGGCACGGAGATGAAGTCCTTCACGATTCCGCTCGTGCCTGTTGATGCCGAAGGTAACGAGGTCAGCAGGGTTACACCGAGCAAGGACAACGTTTCCATAACGGCGGTTCTCCTCCAGAAAAAAACCGTAGACCTCGTGGTTCCGATCACGGGCGAGGATTCTGAGGAGTTCGAGAGGACTACCGCAGTGCCGAAGACGATTACAATCAAGGGCAGAGACGATATCCTATCCGAGATTACGAGCATAACTTGCCAGACTGTGGATCTCAGCGATGTCTATGAGGATTGCAAAATCAAGCTCACGCCAATCCTTCCGAGCAATGTGGACGTGGCGACGGAATCTGAGTCGCTCAGCTTGGAGGTTACGGTCAAGGGCGTCGAGTCGAAGACGTTTACCTTCAGCGAGACGGATGTCGAGGTCAAAGATGTTACTGAGAACATGTCGGCGACGGTCGGGGATGTTGCAATCAGCGTAACTGTAACCGCCAAATCCGACATTATGGCGGAGATCGGTGAGAGCGACTTCGTGCTGGAGGCCAGTGTTGACGGACTCGAGGCTGGCGAGCACAAGGTTAAGCTGAGCTGCACCTGCAATAAGAGCCACACGAACCTAAATTGCTCACCGAGCATGGTAAATGTGACGATTGCAGAAGCCGAGAGCGAATAAATAGCGAATAATTGAAATAATTCGTGGAATAAAATTTGATAGATTGAATTCTGCAGAAAGAGAAAGAAAAAGGAGATTTTTGATGGGAAGACTTTTCGGGACAGATGGCGTTAGAGGCATTGCAAACAAAGAGCTCACGCCGGAACTTGCATTCAACTTAGGAAAGGCTGTGGCTTACGAGCTGATGCAGACCAACGCAAGGCCAGTCATGGTCATAGGCAGGGACACGAGAGTTTCTGGCGACATGCTGGAGAACGCGCTTACAGCGGGCATCCTCGCGGTCGGCGGCAACGTAATCAAGGTCGGCGTTATCACGACACCGGCTGTGGCTTATCTGGCCAAGTACTACAAGGCGGATGCGGGAATCGTAATCAGCGCCTCCCACAATTCGTTTGAATACAACGGAATCAAGCTTTTCAACGGCGAAGGGTTCAAGCTGGACGATTTGCTCGAAGAAAAGATCGAAGATATCATCATTTCTCGCGTTGACGTGAACAGCCACGTTACGGGCGAGGAAATCGGCAAGTGCCTCGAGGCTGAGGGAGATGCGACGGAAATCTACGCCGAGCATCTGATCGGCACGGCGGACTTCCGTCTCGAGGGCAAGAAGGTCGTGCTCGACTGTGCGAACGGCGCATCCTACAAGGTTGCCCCGAAGGTATACGAGGCGCTCGGCGCTGAGGTCATCACGATTGCCGACAGACCGGACGGTACGAACATCAACGACGCTTGCGGCTCGACTCACCCAGAGAAATTGCAGGCGGCGGTTTTGCTGCACAACGCGGACCTCGGTCTCGCATTCGATGGCGACGCGGACAGACTCATCGTTGTCGACGAGAAGGGCAGAGTTATCGACGGAGACAAGACTGTTGCCATCTGTGCGAAGATGCTGAAGAACGAAGGCAGACTCGCGAAGAACAAGGTTACAGCGACCGTAATGAGCAACATAGGCTTCCACAAGGCTATGGAGGAAGCGGGAATCGAGGTTGACGTTACTGGCGTTGGCGATAGATATGTGCTCGAGAAAATGCTTGAGACTGGCTGCGTAATCGGCGGCGAGCAATCCGGGCATATAATCTTTCTTGAACACACGACGACGGGCGACGGAGTGCTTTCCTCGCTGCAGTTAGTGAAGGCAGTGTTCGCGTCGGGCAAGACGTTATCCGAGCTTGCGGACGAAATCAAGATTTATCCGCAGGTGCTCGTGAACGCGAGAATCAACAACGATTACAAGAAAACATATATGAAGGACGAAGAGGTCGCTGCTGCGATTGCAGATATTGAGCAGAAGATGGCTGGAAACGGCAGAGTTCTCATCAGACCGTCGGGCACCGAGCCGCTCGTGCGCGTCATGCTCGAGGGCACGGACACTGAGATGATTCAGACGCTCGCAGAAGATCTCGCCGCTTTGATAGAGAAAAAGTTTAGGCACTAAAAATTTGATAGAAGACATATTGCAAGAAGGAGAATTTTATCATGTGTGGTATTGTTGGATATGTAGGAAGGCGTGACGCTAAGGACATCGTCATCGACGGTCTCAAGCGTCTCGAATACAGAGGTTACGACTCAGCCGGAATCGCGCTGGTTCGCAACGGAAACATAGATATTCGGAAAAAGGTCGGCGGAATCGAGAATTTAGAGAAGCTGATTTCTCAGGAAGTTATCCGCGGAATCAATTTTGATGCTCATACCGGCATCGGGCATACGAGATGGGCGACGCACGGCGCTCCGTCGGATGTGAATGCGCATCCGCACCTGAGCTTTGACCGCAGCGTGGCAATCGTTCACAACGGAATTATCGAGAATTTCGCTGAGCTGAGGAAGGACCTGATCGAAAACCACGGCATTAGCTTTGCTTCTGAGACGGACAGCGAGGTTATCGCGCATCTCATAGCACTGGCTATGCAGCACGCAGGCTGCCTTGAGGATGCGGTGTACGAAGCAACGAAGAAAATGCGCGGGGCGTATGCGATGGTTGCGGTTTCCGCCAAGGATCCGAACAAATTAGTTGCGGTCCGCAAGGATGCACCTATGATCGCGGGTATCGGAAACGGCGAGAACTTCATCGCCTCGGACATCCCAGCGCTCATGAAATATTGCAAGGAAATCTACCTAATCGAGAACGGCGAGATGGTCGTTGTCACGGCCGACGAAATCAAGATTTTCGACGAGAACAGAAAGCCAGTACAGCGCGACGTTTTCCACGTTACTTGGGACGTAGATGCCGCTGAAAAGGACGGCTACGAGCACTTCATGCTCAAGGAAATCTACGAGCAGCCGAAGGCAATCAGCCAGACGCTGACCCGCAGACTCGACGAAAACGGCAATATCAAGTTAGACGATATCTCCCTGACGAAGGAAGATTTGGATAGATATAGGAAGATTTACATTGTGGCGTGCGGGACGGCGTACCACGCGGGTCTCATCGGCAAGAGGGTAATCGAGAAATTCGCTCGAATTCCTGTCGAGGTGGATGTTGCGTCGGAGTTTAGATATCGCGATCCGCTCGTCGACGAAGACACATTGTTTATCGCAATTAGCCAATCTGGCGAGACTTCCGATACACTGGAGGCGCTGAGAGAAGCCAAGTCAAAGGGCGCAAGGGTTCTGAGCATAGTAAACGTTGTCGGAAGCTCCGTTGCAAGAGAGTCGGACGACGTGTTCTACACTTGGGCAGGCCCTGAGATCGCCGTTGCTTCGACGAAGGCGTACACGACTCAGCTCGTTTGCCTCTATATACTGGCGCTCCACATGGGAATCACGCGCGGAACGATCAACAAGGGATTCTACAAGGACTTCCTGACAGATCTCGCTGCGATACCGGAGAAGCTTGAGGGCTATCTCAAGGATGTTCGCAATATCGAGGCTTTGGCGAAGATTCTCTACAACCACGACAGCGTTTTCTTCATCGGACGCGGACTCGACGCGGCGGTTGCTTATGAAGCGTCGCTTAAGCTCAAGGAAATCTCGTACATCAACTCGTTTGCGATTGCGGCTGGCGAGCTCAAGCACGGGACAATCGCTCTGATGGCTCCTGATACGCTCGTGATTTCGCTCGCGACGCAGGACTACGTGTTCGACAAGATGATTTCCAATATAAAGGAAGTCAAGACGAGAGGCGCACATGTTTTGTCGCTGGCGAAGGAGGGCAACGAAGCTATAAAGACCGAGAGCAACGAGGTCGTTTACATTCCGAAGTGCAGGGACGAGCTCAGCCCGTTGCTTGCGGTTGTGCCGATGCAGCTTTTCGCATATTACGTTGCGAAGGAGCGCGGAGAGAATATCGATAAGCCGAGAAATTTGGCGAAGTCGGTAACTGTGGAGTAGAGCATCGAAATTTGATGATAGGTTCGTGCCGAGACTCAAATTTTGATAGATAGATAAAATTTGTTTGAGCTGATACAGAAGAAGAGGTTAATCGTATGGCAGAAATTAAGAATTATGAAGTTAGAGATATTTCGCTCGCTCCGAAGGGTCACCAGAGGATCGAGTGGGTCAGGAACCACATGCCGCTTCTGCGCGGGATGGAGGACGAATTCAAGGAGACGAGGCCGTTTGAGGGGATCAAGATTTCCCTGTCGGTTCACCTCGAAGCGAAGACCGCATACCTTTGCAAGGTGCTGGCGGCTGGCGGCGCGGACATGTCCGTAACCGGCTCCAATCCGCTTTCCACACAGGATGCGATTGCGGCGGCGCTTGCAGATGACGGCATCAAGGTCTACGCATATCACGGCGCAACTCCAGAGGAATACAATAGGCATATCGAGATGTGCCTTGAGCATAAGCCGAACATCATCATAGACGACGGAGCAGATTTAGTTAGCTGTTTGCACGATAAGCGTCCGGACCTTGCGACAGAGGTTTGGGGCGGCTGCGAGGAGACGACCAGCGGCATCATCCGCCTGAAGGCTATGGCGGCTGAGGGCGTGCTGAAGTTCCCGATGGTAGCCGTAAACGACGCGGATTGCAAGCATCTGTTTGACAATAGATACGGTACGGGTCAGTCGACTTGGGACAGCATCATGCGCAACACGAATTTGATCATTGCAGCGAAGACGGTTGTGGTCATTGGCTATGGCTGGTGCTCGCGCGGTATCGCAATGAGAGCCGCAGCGCTCGGCGCTCAGGTAATCGTGACGGAAATCAATCCTGTCAAGGCGATCGAGGCTCGCATGGATGGCTTCTCGGTAATGAAGATGAGCCAGGCGGCGCCTCTCGGAGATATCTTCGTGACGGCGACGGGCTGCGCTTGGACGATTACAGTGGATGATATGCTGAAAATGAAGGATGGAGCGATACTTGCGAACTCCGGACATTTCAATGTGGAAATCGATATGGATGGTCTCGAGAAGGCATGTGTAGCCAAAGAAGAAAAGCGTGAGAACATCATGGGCTACAAGCTTTCGAACGGCCGCTGGGTTAACGTGATTGCGGAAGGCAGACTCGTGAATATCGCTGCGGCGGATGGACATCCAGCAGAGATCATGGACATGAGCTTCGCGGTACAGGCGCTTTCGGCGATGTACATCCGCGACAACCACGCATCGCTTAGTAACGATGTGATTGACGTTTCAAGGGAAATCGACGACGTGGTTGCGCGCCGCAAGCTGGCAGCATGGGGAATCGAGATAGATGAGCTCACGCCAGAGCAGGTGCACTACCTCAATAGCTGGAGACTCTAATTCAAAGTGTGAAGAG
>CAVEOR010000066.1:0-6898 GCA_963617285.1 Anaerovoracaceae bacterium
GCAGGCACCATGCCAGACTCCGCACATCCTAGACGAAGCCCTCTCCTGGCACAGCCGCTTCGAGAAAACCGGCAGCATGAAATAGCCTGATTACTGGCAACGTCACATATATAGCAAGAAAAAATTAACGCCTGAGGCCGTTCAAATTCTAACAGCCTCGGGCGTTTTTGTTAGTGCGTTACGTCCTGCAATCCTTTATTTTCTATTCATCAAATCTCAATACCTTTGAGCCATTCCTCGCCGGTTTTGATCTGTCTTCTGACTTCCACCGGTGCCGTGCCACCGAACGAAACTCTCGCATCCACGCAAGCCTTGATGCTGATGTCTCCGAGAGCCTCTTTATTTATGCGCTCGTCGATACCTCTCAGCTCTTCATCTGTCAAATCCTCGAAATCGCATTCCTTATTTTCGCATGCCTTTACCATACGCCCTACGATGCTGTGCGCCTCGCGGAACGGAATTCCCTGTTTTGCGAAATGCTCAGCAATATCCGTCGCGTTGAGAAAGCCCTTGCTGAACTGTTTCTCTATCATATCCATGCGGAACTCCGTCTTATCCAGCATATTCGCGAATATGGTGATGCTTGCCTTCCAAGTGTCGATGGCATCGAAGAGGCTTTCCTTGTCCTCTTGGAAATCCTTGTTATATGCCAGCGGTGTGCCCTTCATCACCGTCAAAAGCTGCATCAAGTCGCCGTAAACCCTGCCGACCTTGCCTCTGAGGAGCTCAGCCATATCTGGATTTTTCTTTTGTGGCATGATGCTGCTTCCCGTGCAATAGCTGTCGTCGATTGCAATGTATGAAAATTCCTGCGAATTCCACCATACGAATTCCTCAGCCCACCTTGACAAATGCATCATCGAGATGGATGCATCGCTCATGAATTCCAGCATGTAGTCGCGGTCGCTGACGCTGTCCATGGCGTTTTCCGTAGGTGCATTGAACCCAAGGAGCTCTGCCGTGCGATGCCTGTTGGTTGGAAGCGTAGTTCCCGCCAAAGCGCAAGCCCCAAGTGGGCAAAGGTTCATGCGCTCATAAGCATCGAGCAAGCGATCGATATCTCTACGGAACATCTGGAAATATGCCATAAAGATAAAGCCGATTGTGATTGGCTGTGCGTGCTGCATATGGGTGAACCCGACTGTCAAAGAATCCGCGTATTTCTCAGCCTTTTGAAGAATTACGGACTCCAAGTAACACAGGCGATGAACGATATCTTCAATTTCTTTTTTGAGATAAAGCCGGCTATCAATCTGGCACTGGTCGTTTCTGCTCCTTGCAGTATGAAGTTTCTTGCCGACCTCTCCGATTTCCTCTATCAAGCGGCTCTCCACCGCCATGTGAATATCCTCATCCTCCACGGAAAACGTAATCTCACCGTTTTCAATTCGCTTCTCGATAATCTTAAGGCCTGCAATAATTTGCTCTGCCTCTTCTTTGCTAACTATACCCTGTTCTCCCAACATGGTGACATGGGCGATGCTGCCCGCGATGTCTTCCTTATACATGCGCTGGTCGAATCCTATGGACGCATTGAATTCCTTAACTATGCCGTCCATCTCCTTTTCAAATCGTCCGCCCCATAAACTTGCCATATTAAAAATCCTCCTTTGACGATTGTATGTTTATTCGCTTTCCTGTTTATATTATAAATTTCCACACGTAATTAGTCAATTTTTTTGTTAAGATTCCTGTTGACAAATGTGTGCTTAGGGAGCATAATTGTACTGTAGTTCAAAAATGTACTGCGGTACAGGTTTTTATTTGACGAACAAAGACAACAAGTGGCAAGACATGTCACATGAACAATCGAATTTAGGAGAAAAATTATGAACGACGAAAAGACTAATCCGAACCAATCGCTTTCCAAGAAGGAAAATGCGGCGCAGGTAATCAAGTTTGTGCTGTTTTCGGCATCGGCTGGAATCATTCAGGCAATCGCATTTGCACTGATGCACGAGCTGACTTCCCTGCCATACACGCCTTGCTACCTTACAGCTTTGACGCTGTCCGTGCTTTGGAACTTCACGCTGAACAGAGAGTTTACTTTCAAGTCGGCGAACAATGTTCCGATTGCAATGCTGAAGGTTGCGGCATTCTACTGCGTATTCACCCCGCTTTCGACTTGGTGGGGCAACGCTCTGACGAACATCGGCTGGAACGAGTATGCGGTTCTCGCTGTTACGATGGCTGCGAACCTTTCGACGGAGTTCTTGTATGACCGTTTCTTCGTATACCGCGGCTCGCTGAACACCAACAAGCGCGCACAGAAAGGTGCGGAGAGCAATTCAAAGGAGCAGAACTAATGTCAGCAATAAAGGAAAAAAATAGGCAGAAAATCATGCACGCTGCCAAGGGTTTGTTCGAGTCGCACGGTATAGAAAATGTGAGCTTTCAGCAGGTGGCGGATGCGGCAGATGTATGCAGAACCACTGTTTTCAATTATTTCGGCGGCACGAGAGAACTGATGCTTGGGATATTTTCTCAGGAAATCGAAGACCTCACGGAATACTTCGACGGCTCGGGGCTCTCTGGCAAGGAGAAAGTCCTCGCACTCTTCGATAAGCTGATCGACGATACGGCTGCCTACCCTCTCCTGGCGACGCAGCTCATCCAGAACGCGATTTTGACCAGAGGCGAAGATAATCCCATCGCCTGCATCGAGCACACGGTGGCTACCGCCCTCGGTGATAGCGAAGAGCTTGCGGTTTCCGTAATCGGAGCGTATCTTGGGCTCATCAGTCACTACCATATCAACAATCTAGGCTTTGAGGCAGAAAAAATGAAGGCTGACTTCCGCAAAGTTTTCTCAACCATGACCGGAAAATCAGCAGAATAAAACAAGCAGAATAGTTCGATAAAAATTTCATTCGAGTAAATAAACATATAAATATAGGAGGAAAACACAATGAACACTAACGACGAAAAAACATGCCCAGCTGGCATTAACGGTTCCGGCATTTTCCGCTGGGACGATCCCGCTGACATCAACAAGAGACTCGCACACCTGACGAGCGAGCCAGTTTGGGAAGTAAACGACGACTACTACGAAAACACGATACTGAAATATTACGACGAGAAGTGCAAAAAATCCAAGGCAATTTACGACGAAGCCAAGGACTATATCCCAGGCGGCGTTCAGCACAATCTCGCATTCAACAAGCCGTTCCCAGTAGCATTTGCAAAGGCATCTGGCGCATATCTTTATGACCAGGATGGCAATGAGTACATTGACTTTCTGCAGGCCGGCGGCCCGACAATCCTCGGAAGCAACTACGAGCCGATTAGAAATGCAGTAATGAATTTGCTGGAAACATGCGGCCCTGTAACAGGTCTTCTTCACGAGGCAGAGCTCCTCATCGCCAAGGAAATCAACAAGCACATGCCGAACGTTGAAATGTTCCGTATGCTCGGAAGCGGCACTGAGTCCGTCATGGCGGCACTGCGTATCTCCCGTATCGCAACTGGCCACAAGCGCATCATCAAAATCGGCGGTGCATATCACGGCTGGTCTGATCAGATGGTATATGGCCTGAAGATTCCTGGAAGCCGCGGACTGCTTGAGTCCCACGGAATCCCAGGTTCCGCTTATGGCAAGACCGACGAAGTTCGTCCGAATGACCTGGGCATGCTCGAAGGAATGCTGAAGAGAAACAAACTCCGCGGCGGCACAGCTGCAGTAATCGTCGAGCCAGTTGGACCAGAGAGCGGCACTCGTCCAGTTGCATTTGAGTACAACAAGGGTGTTCGTGAGCTTTGCGACAAGTACGGCGCACTCATGATCTTCGACGAGGTTGTAACAGGCTTCCGTGTTGGGCTTTCCGGCGCGCAGGGTCTGTTCGACGTTGTTCCAGACCTTACTATATTCGGCAAAATCGTTGCTGGCGGCTACCCTGCTGCAGGCGGCGTTGGTGGCAAAAAGGAATACGCACAGCTCATGGCAGCAGGCCTTGCAAGCGGCAAGCACAGAGCATATGTCGGCGGCACACTGGCAGCTAACCCACTTTCGGCACTGGCTGGCTACACGGCAATCAAGGAAATCGCACGCACTGGCGCTTGCGAAATCGCAGGTCGCGCAGGCGACAGACTCGCTGACGGCCTCAAGGAACTCATCGAGCGCTACGGACTTCCATTCGTCGCATATAACCAAGGCAGCATAGTTCACCTTGAATGCACAGGCGCAATGAGCTTCGACTTCTCATCCTTCAGCCTTCTCAAGTCGGCGGCAGGCCTTCTCAAGAACAAGGACATGATGTACGAACGCAAGGATTCCATGGAGAGAATGGGCGCAGCCTATATGGCAAACGGCATCGTAACCCTTGCAGGCAGCAGACTTTACACATCAATGGCAGACACCGACGAAATCATCGACGAGGCTCTCAATAGATTCGAAAACGTATTCAAGCAGGTTGTAAAGACTGACAAATGCAGCAAGTACCTCAAATAGTCAAGGAAAATTAACAGACTTTTTCGCAGCTACAATTAAATAAAGGCCGAAAATTCGAATCGAATAAAAACGGCTGAACGAGAAAGGACTTAAAGAAATGGAAGAGAAAAAATATATACTCGCCCACGACATGGGCACGAGCTCGGACAAAGCGGTTCTCGTAGACTACGAGGGCAATATCGTAGCGACGGCTGTCGAGGCATACCCGACATACTACCCTAACCCAGCTTGGGTTGAGCAAGACCCAGCTGACTATTGGCAGGCAGTCGCAAAGGCTTGCAGGCGCATAATCGCAGAGAATGACCTTGACCCAGCCGCAATCAAAGGCGTTGTCTTCTCGACGCAGGCACAGGGCATCATCCCGGTAGACGAAGAAGGAAACGTCCTCTACAACAATATCACATGGGTTGACGGACGTGCTGAGAAGCAGGCGCAGAGCATCATGAATAAGCTCGGTGGCAAGAAGATTTTCACATTGGCGGCAGGCACCCCAATCATGGGCAAGGACTGCATCGCCAAGATAGTTTGGCTCAAGGAAGAACGCCCAGACATCTACAAGAAGACATACAAAATCCTCGATGTCAACGGCTTCCTCAAGTATAAATTGACAGGCAAAATGGTCACAGAGCTCTCTGGCGCATCCTCCTACGGGCTCGACCTCAAGAAAAAGGACTGGCTCGGCGTCATGAAATTCACTGGCGTCGACATGGAAAAGCTCCCTCCGCTTGTTTGCAGCACGGACATTGTCGGCGGCGTCACGAAGGAAGCTGCAGCTGATTCTGGGCTTCTCGAAGGCACCCCAGTGCTCGGAGGCTGCGACGACGTTCAAGCGGCGGCTGTTGGCTCGGGAATGTGCGGAGACGGCGACCTTCATATCTACCTTGGAACATCTGCTTGGGTCGCATGTGCGAGCCGCACTGCTGACAAGTTCAAGCACGGCGCAGCTGCTATTCAGTCCGCAGATAAGGAAATGAACCTGATTGCTGGCATCACGGAATCCGCGGGTGCGAATATTCAGTGGATTTGCGATGAATTCTTTGCTCGCGAGAAGGAAGAATACGGCGAAGGTATCTATGCGTATATGGACAAGGTCGTTCAGAACGTCCCTCCAGGAAGCGATCATCTGATTTGCACGCCTTGGATGCTCGGCGAGCGCTGCCCAGTCTCCTCCACTACGACCAGAGCCACGCTCTTCAACATGACGATGGTTCACACGAGAGAGCATCTCATGCGCGCGGTTTACGAGGGCATCGGCTATAACCTCCGCTGGATTTTGGAAAATTACAAGGCTGATTACGGCTTCGCCTGCGACAACTTCCGCATCATCGGCGGAGGTGCGCTGGACGATGGCTGGATGCAGATGATTGCTGATATCACTGGCAAGAATTTTGCGGTAGTTCGCGACCCGAGAAATGCCGGAGCCGTTGGTGCGGCTGTTGTCGCCCTCATCGGACTCGGTGAGCTCCCAGGCTTCTCAGCCGCTAAGGACTTTGTCAAGATTGAAAAGCGTTACAGTCCGAACCCTGATAATGCAGCGGTTTACAACAAACTTTTCGCTGATTACAAGAACGTATATTATTCGCTTGAGAAGGCTTACAAGCAGGCTAATGGCGAGCGGTTCACGGAGGCATAAATGGAATTAGGAAAACTACTAGAAAAATTTAGTGATGGTGGGGTTTTCGCTCTCTCGGGGAGCGGAAACTACGCTGATATTACGGAGGATTGCATTGAGGAGCTTGCAGGCGAGAGCGTGCCGAGCGGATTCGGGGAGATACGCGCCGTGCTCATCTCAAAGAGCCCTTATTGCATGAAGTGGCTCGAGAGGAATGAGACGCTTATCCCGTCGCTCGATGATATGGCGCAGATTATCGGAACGAAGGCTGTAGTTATCGATATGACTGGCAAGGATGAGCTTCTGCCATCTGACCTTCCGAAGATTCTGGGCAGCAATGCGGGTTGCTTCGTGCGCAAGGATTCGGAAGGCTATACTATTACGGTCGGCAGAACGCTGAAGGAAGCGGTGGTTGCCCTCACCGTCCTCGAGAAGTCCGCAGAAGTAACAATCTTAGCCGAGAAAGTCGGCTTCCCTTGCCACATAAACGGCATCGAGCGTAAGCTGATGCGAACGGTTTATCTCAAGAAATATTCCAAGCCGAAGGAATTCGTCGGCTCCAATCACCTTGAGGATGACGGTAGCCGCGAGTTTGCACTCCGCCAGATGCTCGTGGATTACGGCAAGAAGCTCGTCGCAGAGGATCTCGTGCAAGGGACTTGGGGAAATCTCTCGGTTAGGCTCGACGAGACTCACATGCTCGTCACACCATCTGGCATCGACTACATGTCCCTCTCCGCAGGCGACATGGTCAAGGTTGACATCAACACATTGGAATACGAAGGCAACCTCAAGCCGACATCCGAAAAAGGCCTGCATGCGAAGATCTATCGCGATAG
>CAVEOR010000067.1:0-6888 GCA_963617285.1 Anaerovoracaceae bacterium
TGTCTCTTGAGTCCTGCTACTGTCATTTCGTAAAACATAATTTTAGCCTTCTTTCCGTCGGGATTCTCCCTTTTTTCAATAAAATCTATATCTGCGCACATGCATTGTGCTTCCACAGCCTACATTATACACTCATCGTAATCAAATTACAACGAAATTCGAAATTCACAGGCTCCAATTAGTCAAGCTCTACCATGTGGAACTTCTTCTTGCCCTTCTGGATGAGCAGCTTGCCGTCCTCGTCGAACATATCTGCAGTGATTGCAAGCTTTCTGTCAGTTACCTTCTGACCAGCAACCGTCAGACCACCCTGCTCGATTGTACGGAAACCTTCACTCGTGTTAGGTACCAGGCCGAGTTCCTTGATAAGCGTTACAACTCCGATGCCCTCGCCCTCGAACTTGTCACGAGACATCTTAGTAGTAGGAACGTTCGCCATATCTCCGCCGCCACCGAATGCAGCGCGAGCACCGTCGAGAGCCTTCTTTGCTTCCTCTTCGCCGTGAACAAGCTTCGTAACCTCGTAAGCGAGAACTTCCTTTGCGTGGTTAATCTCAGCACCTTCGAGTGCGGACAGGCGATTAACTTCGTCCATCGGCAGGAATGTGAGCATTCTGAGGCATTTGTTAACATCAGCGTCCGCAACGTTTCTCCAATACTGGAAGAACTCGTAAGGGCTCGTCTTCTCAGCGTTCAGCCAAAGCGCACCCTTGGCAGTCTTGCCCATCTTCTTGCCCTCGGAATTAGTCAAAAGCGAGAATGTCATGCCGTAAACGTCCTTGCCTACCATCTTTCTGGTAAGGTCAACGCCGCCGATGATGTTCGACCACTGGTCGTTGCCGCCGAACTCGATCTTGACATCGAAGTCACGAGCCATAACCATGAAGTCGTAGCTCTGCATCAGCATATAGTTAAGCTCGAACATGGTCAAGCCGCCCTCACGTTCCATTCTCTGCTTGAAGCACTCAGCTCTGAGCATCGTGTTTACGTTGAACTGCGTACCAACCTCGCGCAGGAAGTCGATGTAGTTCAGCGGGCGCAGCCATCTTGCGTTGTTAACTGCAACAGCCTTGCCTGGATCCGGAGTCTTCGTCTCGTGTCCTGGCACGTAAACGCCTTCGTTTCCAACGTACTCCCACTCATCGTCAAAGTCAAGGAACTTGTCAAAGAGCTTCTTGAACTGGTTGCAGTTATTCTCAATCGTCTCGACCGTCATCATCTGACGCATATCCGAACGACCGGATGGGTCGCCGACCATGCCCGTGCCGCCGCCGATGAGTACAACTGGCGTGTGGCCGTATTTCTGCATGTACATCATGATGATAACCTGCATGAAGTGACCTACGTGCAGGCAGTCAGCCGTCGGGTCAAACCCGATGTAAAATTTTACTTTTTCGTTCTGAAGGAGCTTGCGGATTTCCTCTTCATTCGTGGACTGCTCGATAAAGCCCCTCTCCTTGAGGACATCGTAAGCGTTGTCGTACTTGCTCACGCTGTCAGGTATAAAATCAAAATTCATAATTTTTCCTCCCATAATATTCGCTTCTTGCATTTATCTTAAATCCTCAAGAAAAATTACACATCTCTCGGCCGATTCACAAAAAGCGCAGGGTCTTTTCTTTTTTTCATGGTCAAATCTTATTTGGTTCCGAACAATCTGTCGCCAGCGTCGCCAAGGCCAGGAACGATGTATGCGTTCTCGTTGAGTCTTTCGTCCTGCTGAGCGATGTAAATGTCAACGTCTGGATGAGCCTTCTGCAGAGCCTCGATTCCCTCTGGAGCAGCGATGAGGCACATGAAGATGATGTCCTTGCCGCCGCGAGTTTTGATGGAGTTAATCGCATCGATTGCGGAGCCGCCAGTTGCCAGCATTGGGTCAACTACGAAAATCGTTCTCTTCTCGATATCGGTCGGCAGCTTGCAATAGTACTCAACTGGCATGTGAGTCTCAGGGTCACGATAAAGTCCAACGTGTCCAACCTTTGCGTTCGGGTAAAGTGCCAGCATTCCATCTACGAAGCCAAGTCCAGCTCTGAGAATCGGCACGATAGCGATGTCCTCTCCCCTGAGCATCTTCTGCGTCGTCTTGCAGATAGGCGTCTCGATTTCAACATCCATGAGCGGCAGGTTTCTCGTAGCCTCGTAGCCCATAAGTGTTACAACTTCCTTGGCAAGCTCACGGAATTCCTTGTTATTCGTGCTGGTCTTTCTCATGAGCGTAACCTTGTGCTGAATTAACGGATGATCAAATACTAATACTTTTCCCATTGTTCGTCTCCTTTGTTATTTCTTAGTGTGAAGTAATTGTTTTTTATCAAAACTCGTCCTCCCGAGTAAAATACATATCCCGCAGATTATCGAGTAAAAAGACTCTTTCTCAGTGCGCGTACTACAATGTGCTACATCGCATCGAGCATGTCGATTCTTCTCTGGTGTCTTCCGCCCTCGAACTCCGTGTCAAGCCACTCGTCAACGATTGCAAGCGCAAGTTCTGGTTCAGTCGTTCTGCCACCGAGCGCAATCATATTCGCGTTGTTATGCTGCTTAGTCAAATGTGCCATCTCAACCGATGTGCAAAGTCCGCATCTGATGCCCTTGACCTTGTTCGCAGCGATTGAAATTCCAATGCCTGTGCCGCAGCAAACCACTCCGAGCTCAGCCTCACCGTTAGCAACAGCCTCAGCACATGCCTTGCCGTATACCGGATAGTCAACCGATTCCTCCGAGTGCGTTCCGAGGTCATTAACCTCATATCCTCTTTCAATCAAATGTGCCTTGACCGTTTCCTTGAGCGCGAATCCGCCGTGGTCAGATGCAACTGCAATTTTCTTTGCCATCGTCATTTTCTCCTTACTAAACTTCCTTTATATTATATCCCGCAGATTTGAACATGCGATTCATTACCGCGAATCCTATGCCGTTCTCTGGTAGTGCCGCCGCCAGAATCAGGTCAACATCCGCCTTGTCGCAAGCCCTCAGCCTAGCGAAAAACTCGTGAGCCGCGGTCTTTACATTCGCCTCATCGTAGGTGATGATCTCGACCTTCTGGCCTTCGCTCTCGCGCTTGAGCTTCTCCTCGGTCATCGCCTCCTGCACCTTCTGCTTATCGCCTGAATAAATGATCATCTCAGCCTTGGGTGCGTAGTGCTTGTACTTCATGCCCGGTGCCTTCGGCTTAAAGTCGGCTCCCGTCTCGAGCAGTCCACCAGCCCCGTCACCATTGTTATTGAAAATGTCCGGCTTCTCGAGAAGAGCTGGGTCAACGCTTACTTCCTTGCCGAGTGCCTCGCTTAGCATTTCGCGGGTGATAACACCTGGCCTGAGAATCACCGGCGTATCTTCCGTCATATCGATTACCGTCGATTCGATACCCGCCTCGCACTCACCGCCTGCGATTATCGCGTCGATTCTGCCGTCGAGGTCGTCCACAACGTGCCTATATGTCGTCGGGCTCGGCTTGCCAGAAAGGTTCGCGCTCGGCGCCGCAATCGGCGTCTCGGACAAAGTAATCAGTTCAGCTGCAATCGGATTGGACGGCATTCTCACGCCGACCGTGTCGAGCCCGCCTGTCGTAACCCTTGGGATTATGTCCTTTGCGGGAACGACCATAGTCATCGGACCCGGCCAGAAAGCTGCCATCAGCGTCTCCATGTCAGCTGTAATTACATTCGTCAATTTGCTCAAATCGCTTTTAGACGATATGTGCACGATCATTGGATTGTCAGAGGGTCTGCCCTTTGCGGCGTAGACTTTGCCTACTGCCTCTGGGTTCAGTGCATCCGCCCCGAGTCCGTACACGGTCTCCGTCGGGAATGCCACCAGCCCGCCGTCTTTGATAATCTCGGCGGCTCTACTTACCTCTTCAGTTGTCGTTCCAATGATTTTCGTTTCCATTTATATAGTCTTTCTAGAAATTCTTCATCTTCTCAGCCTGGTCGCTCGTGATGAGTCCGTCGATAACCTCGTCGATTTCTCCATCAAGGAAGCTGTCAAGCTTGTAAATCGTCAGTCCGATTCTGTGGTCTGTGATTCTCCCCTGTGGGAAGTTATATGTTCTGATTCTCTCGCTTCTGTCGCCCGAACCAACCTGGCTACGACGTTCAGCTGAGATCTCGTCGTTCTGCTCCTTCAGCTTCAAATCGTATAAACGCGATCTGAGAACCTTGAAAGCCTTGTCTTTGTTCTTGATCTGCGACTTTTCGTCCTGGCATGTTACAACCAGTCCAGTCGGGATGTGCGTAAGTCTAACCGCCGAGTCCGTCGTGTTTACGCACTGGCCGCCGTTACCAGACGAACGATATACATCGACTCTGACGTCGTTCGGGTTAATCTCAACCTCTACGTCGTCAACTTCTGGAAGCACTGCAACCGTCGCTGCGGATGTGTGGATTCTGCCAGAGCTCTCGGTGTCTGGAACACGCTGCACACGGTGAGTTCCCGACTCGTACTTGAGTCTGGAGTATGCGCCCTTGCCCTTGATGAGGACGCTGACTTCCTTGATGCCGCCGATATCTGTCTCGTTGGCGTCCATAATCTCAGCCTTCCAGCCGCGGCGCTCCGTATATCTAAGGTACATTCTGAGAAGATCCTGTGCGAACAGTGCAGCCTCGTCGCCGCCTGTGCCCGCTCTGATCTCCAGAATTACGTTCTTGTCATCGTTAGGGTCCTTCGGGAGCAGGAGAATCTTCAGCTCGTCTTCCATCTTCGGAATCTCGTCCTCGTACTCTGCGATTTCCATCTTTGCGAGCTCCTTCAGCTCCTCGTCGCCCGAGTCGAGCATTTCCTTGGCCTCTGCCACGCTCTCCTTCGCCTTCTTATATTCTGTGTATTTCTTTACGATTGGCTCCATCTCGCCCATTTCCTTGATGTGCTTCTGCCAAAGCGGCTGGTTGCTTATCACATCTGGGTCGGAGACCTTCATGGAGAGCTCCTCGTATTTTTCTACTATGAAATCCAACTTGTCAAACATATCGTCTTTCTCCTATGTCGTGTGCTTTTTCCTAACTGGTTATTTTATCATATTCTGCACAATTTATAAAGTCAAATCGCATTCATTTTCAGATAATTTTCATATTTTTTCTCGAATTTCGCGCGAATTTTCTCATAAAAAAACCGAAATATAAATTTCGGTTTTAGTTTTCTGATTATTAGTCGAGGTTGTATTTGTTCTTGAACTTCTCAACACGGCCGCCACGATTGATCATCTTAGCTGCACCTGTGAAGAATGGATGACATGCTGAGCAAACGTCGAGTCTCAATTCCTCTTTAGTTGACCTAGTAACAAAAGTGTTACCACATGCGCAAGTTACTTTACATTCCTTATAATCAGGATGGATTCCTTCCTTCATGTTCGTCTTTCCTTTCCGATTCAAATCTATTTGCCGCAAAATCCATTACAGCCTTATAAGAATACCACAAACTCCCGCCCATTGCAAGCCTTTATTTCAAAAAAGTGCCCGCATTTGCTTGTTTTTTTGCAACTTTATTGTTATACTTGTTCGAGATGATTTTCGGAAAGAGGTAGAAATGTGAAGAATTATATTTTGCTGCTCCCGATTTTGTCGGGAATTTTGTTTGGAAGTGCAGGCGTGTTCGTGCGGACGTTCACGGAGTTTGGAATGAGCAATCCGACGCTCATTTTCCTCAGAACTTCAATTGCCGCAGTATTTCTCTTCCTGCTGATTTTCTTCACGGACAAGTCCCGCCTCAAGGTAAAGCTTCGCGATTTCCCGCTGTTCATCGGCACGGGACTGATTGGCATGCTCGGACTCAATCTTTGCTACAATCAATCGGTCACTATGCTTTCGCTCTCACTAGCAGCAGTGCTTCTTAGCACAGCTCCGATTTTCGTGCTCATCATCGCAGCCTTCCTCTTCAAGGAAAAAATCACCAAGAAAAAGATTGTCGGTGCGGCGCTCGCCATCATCGGCTGCCTTCTGTCGACTGGAGTACTCGAAGATGTTGGCGCAACTAGCCTTTCTGGACTTGGAATATTTCTCGGATGTCTGTCCGCAGTTTTTTACGCACTATATAGCATCATTTCTAGACTTGCCTCGGACAAAGGCTATCACACATATACGATTATTTTTTACAGCGTGCTGCTCATAGCAATCGCAATGATTCCGTTCGTGCAATATGATGTTGCAGCAAACTATGTTGAAGTTGCACCCGCATGGCACACAGTCGTATTGCTATTCCACTCGTTATGCACATCGGTGCTACCATATGTCTTCTTGACTTATGCGCTCATGCACGCAGAGGCAGGCACGGTCTCAATCCTTGCATCTGGCGGCGAACCAGTCTCCGCAGCGGTCTTTGGCGTAATCGTCTACTCCGAGATCCCATCCTTGCTGATGATCCTCGGCCTAGCCATCGTAATCTACGCCCTCGTCCTCCTCTGCCAAACCCCGGGGCAGGATATATAACAGCTTCCCGCAGGGCGAACTATACTCCACAACTCCACACTCAAAAGGGCTCCCAGCCGTGCGACCAGGGAGCCCTTCTCTAAATCAACACTCTTTCGAGCGTCGATGTACACATCGATTTACATCTCTGTATGGTGCGTATGTGTGCTATCTATTCTGCTAGGCATGCAACCCGCATGCATCCCACTTGGGTCTGCCCTCCATAGATTACGCTCTTATTTGTTGTATACGTAGAAGCCTTCGCCAGTCTTTCTACCAAGCTTGCCAGCTCTAACCATCTTTCTAAGAAGAACGTGAGCTCTGTACTTAGGATCACCAAACTCGTTGTAAAGTACATCCATGATAGCAAGAACAACATCAAGACCAATCAAGTCACCGAGTTCAAGAGGTCCCATTGGGTGATTAGCGCCAAGCTTCATAGCTGTGTCGATGCCCTTTGCATCTGCAACGCCGTCAGCAAGGA
>CAVEOR010000068.1:0-6689 GCA_963617285.1 Anaerovoracaceae bacterium
CATCTGGGCGGCCGTAATCCTGTACACGGTGGTGAGCATCCACCAGGAGCGGCACTCAGAACCACGCATCAGTAGTTAATAAAATAGCCTTCCGCAGCGCTCCAGAACTGAACGCCAGCGGAAGGCTATTTTTTATTTTTCTTTACAGATTTTGCGGCGGGTAAGCTCTACGCAGGTTCCGATTGCCAGGCCGAGCAGCGCTGCGACGAACACATCCGAAGGGAAGTGCACGAACAGATATAGCCGCGTGAACGCGATAATCACGGCGAGCGGGATAACGACCCAACCGAATTTGTGATTCGTAGCCGTAATGATGAACGCGCCGATAGTTGACGAAAGTGTATGACCCGATGGGAAGGAATATCCTGTCGGGGTTTTGATTAGGAGCGAGATGGTTGTATCGATCCAGCATGGGCGCGCTCTCGCAACGAGGTTCTTGATGCATAGGTTGCCGATGATTCCACCGAGCGCGAGCCCGATGAGTACGGCAATTCCGTTCTTGCGATATTTCTTGGAGATGGTCATCAGCACGCCGATGATGATCCAGATCGCGCCGCCGTTTCCGAGCGCGGTAAGCTTCGGAACGAGGAAGTCCAAAAATCCGCATTTAATATTTTCTTGTATCCAATAAAGAATCGTCCAGTCAGTGCTCTGAACCCAATCAATCATTGCAATGTCCTCCATGTGTTCGTTAAATTCTGAGATGATTATGTCTTTTCAGCTAGAAAACATTTTACATTATTCGAAGGTAAGAATCAACACCTGGCCGATTTTTTTGCAAATTCTGCACGAAAAATCAGGTGATTTAGAATTGACGAATCTCGCAGAAAGGTGTAAAATAAAGGCATATTAAAAGTTGAGTTGCGAAAGCGTAAGTCCAAACGGATTTGCGCTTTTTCTTTTTGCAAAAAATCAGAAGAAATACAGAACCAAACTTTGATAATTAGAAAAGAGGTAAATAAAAATGCATGTACATGAAAAAAATGAAAAAATCAAACAGGGCAAGCCGCGCAGGCGGAAAAATCTAGCGATTTCAATACTTTCGCTATCCTTGCTTACGGTTATGGCGGGCGCGGCGGTTGCACCTGCACTTGGCATCATCAGAGAGCACTTTGCGGGTGTTAACCAGCTCCTTGTGCAGATGATAATCAGTACGCCAGCGCTTTTCATCGTGCTGACGAGCTTTGTCTTCCAGAAGCTGACTGCAAGGTATAGGGCACGTGACCTTCTGATGGTAGGACTTGCGTTCTATACGCTTGGCGGAGCCTGTGCAGGGATAATCGACAATATCTATTGCGTACTCATCTTTCGCGCTTTCGTTGGTATCGGTGTTGGAATCATCATGCCGATGTCCACAGGGCTCCTGTCCTTCTACTTTACGCGTGACAAGCAGGACGTGCTTATGGGTTATTCGTCAGCCATGAACCAGATGGGCGGCGCGGTTGCAACCTTGCTGTCGGGGCTTCTTGCCGCAGTTAGCTGGAGGCTGAGCTTTCTCGTGTACCTGATGGGGCTTATCAGCGTAGTGCTTTGCTTGATTTTCCTGCCGAACGAGTATATAGGAAGATCCGAAGCGACCGCTGCCAGCGTACCTGCCGAGCAAAAGAAAAGTTCGACTTTCAAAGAGTATTATTCGTTCATTATCGCTATGTTTCTGCTGATGGTGACATTCTTCGTCTTCCCATGCGAATTTGCTTTGGAGACCACCAAGGAGGGTATCATTCCGCAGCATTACATTTCTGTCATCATGGCGGGTATGGATATCATAGCGTTCTTAGGCGGACTGAGCTTCGTCCATGTAAAGAAAATCGCAGGTAGTAGCACACGCATCGTAGCACCTTTGATGTTCGCAGTTGGATATGTCTTCTTAGCCTTTGTGGGCGGCTGGCCTGGAGCAATCGTTGGCTCTATTCTCGTTGGATTTGCAAACGGGCTCGGGATTCCGTTCATCATCGCTACAGCATCGAGAAAGGCTGGTAAAGCCGCAGGTTCAACCATCATGCCTATGCTTTCGGCGGCTCTCTATCTGGCGCAGTTCGTTACGCCAGTGATACTCTCGGCATGCGAAAGAATTTTCGCAGGGCTTGCGGCTGCACACCTGACATACTGCGTCGCACTCGCCTTCGCCATCCTATTCGCCCTCTGGTCCCTCCTCGCAATCCGCGAGAACTAGGGCAAGCCAAGAAGAAAGGCCCCATGCTGCAAGAAATCACCCTCGCAGACGTGCAGATTTATAGCAACTCGGCCATGTAGAGCGGCAGATGGATGATGCCGTCTTTGATCATAAGATCCTTGGTATATAGAATATATGAGTCACCGATGACGGATGAAAAGTGCCTGCGGAATTTATCGAGCGAAGAATGCGAGCGATAGTTCCCCGACTTTACCTCTATCGGTGATATTTTTTTGCCATCAGTGATAAGAAAGTCAATTTCCATGTGATTCTCACGATTGCGTGCATCGGAACGAGAATAAAAGTACAGGCGCTCCCTGTGAAGACGCAACAGCTGTGCCACAGCATTCTCGACAATCATTCCCTCGTTGATGTTCAGCTTATCAAACAGGATTGCGCGATAGAGTTCATTATCAGTATATTTTTTGTCCTTGAATGTATGAGTGACGAGCAGGCCTGTGTCAGCCATGTAGCACTTCTGCGTGGCATTGTCAGCACTGAGCGCGAGCCCAATGTTCGGGTCAGTCGCATTGAAGCAGGCATTAACAACCATCGCCTCATTCAGCCATACGAACGATGGCTCGTACATGCGGAAGCGGGCGTTCTCTCCGAGAGATGAAAGCTTGTATTTTTTCTCTTTTTTGGATAGTTGCCCAGGGATATTATCAAAGACAGCGAACACCTTATCTTCGTAGCCTTCAGCGAACTTCGCAACATCACTCCGATAGAGATTGAGAATTCGGCGCTTGGCAATATCGGAGGCTTCGAAATCCTTGCCGTTGATATAGGCAAGCACAGACTGCGGCATGCCTCCGACGAGAAGGTATTGGCGAAAATCGTTCATAATCTTACGGTGAAGTGGTGCACCTAGGGGTATCCTATCCTCGAAGCATTTTTTGATAAGAGGATAAGTCACATCATCACCCATTGCCCAGAGAAATTCCTCGAAATCCAGAGGAAACATCTCTATATGGTCTTCTTCGGAAGGAATGATGATGTCCTGAACATTTTTCTTGAGCCTGATTAGCGAGCCAGTTTCTATGTAGTCGTACCTGCCGTCTGCGACGAGGTATTTGATGAGCTGGCGAGCACGAGGATATTGCTGGACTTCGTCAAACACGAACAGCGAATCGCGCTTGTAAAGCGGTGTAGCAAAAAAAGATGAGAGCTTGGCGAAGAACATGTCAAGGTTGCTACTGTCATTGGCAAAGACGTCAAGGACATCCTGCGTAGCGTTTCCAAAGTCAATCAGAATGTAGCTTCGGTATTCTTTCTTCGCAAACTCCTCGACGATAAAGCTTTTGCCAACTCGCCTTGCCCCGTCAATCATCAGCGCGGTTGATCCCTGACTGTGGTTCTTCCATTCAAGCAGCTGGTTATATATCTTTCTCCTAAGCATCAGCATTACCCTCCGTTACGTTTCGTGCACTCAAAATGGCTTGTTTTACACGCATTATAACATGCCATGCACGAAAAAGCAAGTTCAAAAATCCGAATCTTGCACGAAAAAGCAAGTTCGAGAGCCGCGATTTTGCACGAAAAAGCAAGTTGGCACCCGCTTCATCGGTTTACCTTAGCAAAATCTTATCTTTTCGTAGGAGCAATTTTCTGGTATACTGTTCCTATAGAATACAGGAAACGGAGGTAAGGAAATGTTCATTAACGATTACAGAGATTTGACGAGATTCACAGATGAAGAAGTTGAGAAAATGATTCGCGACGAGGAAGTTGCCGTTTGCGGCCCATACTTCCATGATGACAATAAAGGACTTTGCGAGCCGCTGTGGAACCGCCGCACCGCCGCAAATGGTGAGGACTACCGTGCCCGTGGCAACTCCTGGGACGCCCAGCTCGATTAACCCGCGTGGAGCTTGCGTCTAGCCCACGTGTAAAGTGCAGCCAATTTACGGCAAAGCATGCAAAACTGAAGACATAGACACAATCACGCCCAGCTCACCCGAGCTGGGTTTCGCACTTTCACATAATTTGAAAGAACAAAATCTTTCGGGTTGAAAAAGCAAAATCTTTCGGGTTGAAAATCGGAAATCTCTCCGATTGAGATTGACGAATCTCGGAGATTGGTGTATCTTTGAGGTTAGAAATAGGCTTGCACATTCGGAATAGTTTTTACGAATGGCTTTGATAGAAAAAGGAGAAAGTTACGAGATGAGAGAGTACACGCTTGAGCGTTTTCAGAAGGAGATTGCGACCAGCGATTATATACGCGACTATGTGAATGTGGAGGAGTTCCTTGAGTGCTGCAAGGCCTGCCCGAACTATAATACGGTCTGGTCGTGCCCGCCGTATGATTTTGCGCCGGTGAAGGACTACTGGGAGAAGTACGAGAGCCTGGAGGTTCACGCATATAAGATAAATTTCCCAGAGGGCATCACATACGACGAGAGTATAGAGATTATGCGCCAGGTCAAGCAAAAGCTGACGGACGAGCTCTTTGCACTTGAAGAGAAGAACCCAGGATCAGTTTCGCTATCCGCAGGAAGCTGCCTGATCTGCGGGAAGGGCGGCTGCACCAGAACAAGCGGCCAGCCATGCAAGCATCCAGACAAAATGAGATACTCCATCGAGTCAATCGGCGGCAACGTAGGCAAAACCGTGCACGACCTCCTGAAGCTCGAACTTGAATGGGTCGAAGAAGGCAAAATGCCAAGCTACTATATCCTCGCCGGCGGCCTGCTGAAAAAATAAGGTGTGCACGAAAATGCAAGTTAGCGAAGCTCGATTCTGCACGAGAAAGCAAGTTTAGCCATGCAGACTGTCCATAATTTGCTGAATTACATCGCAGGTACCATCGAAAGAGATGTCTTTCGCATACTCGTAAGTGCGTTGATATTTTGCCCAGAGGTTTCGGAGTTGTTCACTTGCGCGAATCTCTGCTATGATGTCAGGATAATCTTCTAATATCTTAGAGCTTCCTCTTTTACTTGAGGTTTTCTCGAGAGCTAGCCATAGTATTTTCTCATTGCAAGTGTCGCTCCGCAGACTGTAGAGCGTGTATATGTCGTAATAATCTCTAGGACGTGTGTTGGTAATTCCTCGCGACAGAACAGTCTCAAGCTTTTCTGCCAAGATTGTTTCAAGAGGATAGGCAAGAACATTGATTGAGCGCTCGTCAAACAACAAGGGGAATGTATATTCAATTTCCTTGGGAGTTATAATATCGCCAGTTGTAACATCAACTGTTAGCGGCACGCTGATAGGCGGGTAGTTAGCATTGAGTGCGACTCTAATTCCAGGGTACTCATCGCCTTCTCGTATGTCCGAAACACCTATAACCTCAAATGACACATCATCCTCAATTTCAACTTTACAGATTTCCTTAAAAATTTCTCTAATTGACTCATGAGTTAGGGTGAAACCTTTGATTGTAGTGTCCAAATCCATCGTTGTTCTCGTGTCCAACCCAACAATTGCCGAGATGAGAAATCCGCCTTTGATGATGAAATTTTGCTTATATTTGGATAGAGAAATTCGCTCAATCAACCGTTCAAGCATGTAATTCTGCATAACAAGCTGAGCGGAAATGTGCTTTTCTGAAGCTTTCTTTTTGATGAAAGCTTTGAGCTGCATTGGATTGTTCGTAATCATAGTAATACCTCCATGTATCGAAGTACTTTTGGTTTTACGCGAAGTTTTTCGGCATATTGCATTAGCTTATGAATGTTTTTTCCTTTAGACAGAGCATATTTTTTCATTGCGGGGAGGACTATTTGAATGTCGCTTCCGCTTCCGCGGAGAACATCGCATAACGTTCGCTCCAAGTCATATATCCAAATGGGATTACCGGCAGGGGAAGTGATTTGAATCTTTCCCAGCTCATAATTAGCAGGTATAGCGTGCTTTACAATCAGAGGCTCGACTTTTAGAGAGGCAGCGTTATATCCCTTCGGAAATGTCATCGCGTACTTCGCAGGCGTTCGATCCGAATAGCCAAGAAGATATAAGGCAGTGTCGTGAGAATATATCCCGCGGCTATACTTCTGCTGCAAAAGATAAAAGTCATCTTCCCAAGCATCACTACGTATATACAGGCCACGGCTGACCTTCTCCAAAGATCCATCTTCTACGAGCTTTTGCAGAACGCTGCGATGAAAACCAGCTTCCGTTACCTGGCTTGCTGTAATAGCTCCGCTCTTTGATTCATTTAGTAAAGTTTCTATATCCACCATTGCTCTCACCTCCTCAATGCACGCTCTGACAAACACACTATAAATTATACAAAAAGATAGTGCGGTTGTCAAGAGTGACTATTAAAGTGATAAAAGCATTATGACAAATTTTAGGGAAAGTTTACATTTGCACTACAGACTAAAGCAAATTGCAGAGCAAATGTAAACAAGTTTTCTTCTGAAAAATAGTATAGCACATGTCAGCAAAAAGAACAAGTGTTCTTTTGGATAGTGCTAAGAAATTTTGTTGCTAGTCCATCCAGAAAGCGACGGAGCGGAGCTCCGTCCCAGGATACACCGGCATCCCCTCCGCAATCGTATGCATCAAA
>CAVEOR010000069.1:0-6644 GCA_963617285.1 Anaerovoracaceae bacterium
AGTAGTGATAAACCTTCACCTCACCGCGAAGAGCCACCGCCGAAACAATTTTCCCTATCTTAATCTTTTCCATTTCATCTCCTAACCCAAAACAAAATCTCTTTTCCAAACAGAATTTACTTCTCAATAGTCAGTATCTCCGAAAATCCCGTCATTTCAAAGATCTCCATAACCTCATCGCAAACGCCAGTAACCTTCATACTGCCCTGCTTGTTCATTTTTTTCTGCGCCCCAAGAATAACCCTGAGCCCAGCACTCGACGTGTATTCCAGCTTCGAAATGTCGAGCGTAAGCTCCGTCACGTCGTCCCCGAGCGCTACAATCTTCTCTTCGAGCTGAGGTGCACTGATCGTGTCGAGTCTACCCTCTACCGCTACAACAGCCACATTGTCATTTTTCGTTACATTTACGTTCATAATCTTAAGTCCTCCATTAAAAATTTCAGATTTTCTTCATCATTACCAAAACGTTCTTATCACCATCGCGACGATACTCAATTTTGTCCATCGTCTTCTTCGTGATGAAAATTCCAAGTCCACCGATATCTCGCTCGTCCGCCGAAAGCGTAATGTCAGGGTCTTCGCTCTCAAGCGGATTGAAGTACGGTCCCTCGTCGGCAAACTCGAACACAGCCTCGCGGCTCGCAGGGTTAAACGCAAAACGCACGTGAGCAACGCCTCCCTCGACGTCCCTATATGCGTACTTGGCGATATTGGTAAATATCTCCTCCACAACAACGCTTATCGCAAACGTCGTCTTCATCGGGCAATTAGCCTTCTCAAGCTCACCCTCAAAGAACTCCATCACAGTCGGCAAAGTCTCGAGATTGCCCGCAAAATCGCGCTGAATCTCCCACTTCTTGCTTCCATAATAGTCGAAAGCCATCATGGTTATATCGTCGAACTGCGGTGCCCCGTTGCAGAACTCATCCACATCCTCCTTCAGAGCAGACAAAAGCTCATCAACGCTTGTCTCCATATGTCCATCAAGGAATTCGATAAGTCTCTCCTCACCGTAAAGCTCATTCTCCGTGTTCGTAGCCTCTGTAACACCATCAGTGTACAGGAACAGCTTGTCGCCAGCATTGAGATTGAGAACATTTTTCTTGTACTTAACGCCTTCCATTCCGGCCAGCACGAAGCCCGCAGGAGATTTTAAGCGCTGATAGCCGTCAGCCTCATCATTTCCCTCTGCACCAGCATTACTGCCGCCCGCCTGGAAAATCATCGGTGGATTGTGCCCAGCATTGACATACTCGAGCACGCCATTTGCCGTATCGAGCACGCCCATCCACGCCGTAACGAACATGCCAGAGTCGTTGCCCTCGCAAAGCTTATCGTTCGCCGCCGTGAAAACATCATTTATCTCAAGTCCGCTCTCCGCAAGGTCCTTGATTATCGTCTTCGCCTGCATCATAAACATCGCAGCCGGAATTCCCTTGCCAGAAACGTCCGCCATGAGAAGCGCAATCCTATGCTCTCCCAGCTCATAAAAGTCATAGAAATCTCCGCCGACTTCTTTAGCCGTGAACATCGCCGCATTCACTCCGTAGAAATCCGTCGAAGGGATATCCGTCGGAAGAGCAGAGTTCTGAATCTTCTTAGCGTATTCGAGCTCGCGGTCAATCCGAGCAGCCGTTTCCGCGATATAGCGTTTCAGCGTCTCAACGGTCATGTTGATGTCATCCGAAAGCGAAGAAAATTCCTCGTTCGAGCGGACATCCACGGTCACGTCGAGGTTGCCCTCCGTGATCATGTTCAGTGTCCCGTTGACTTTCTTCATATTGTTAATTATAACACGCTTAATCAAAAAGTAAATGAAAATGAACAGCGTTCCGAATATCAAAATCTGCATGAAAACGCTCGTATAAAGCGACGCATCCCTCATGAACATCGCCTCGCTATACGGCAGATAGCCAAGGATGTAGTAATCGCCCGCTTTCTTGAAACTCATCAGATATTCCGTCTCATTGAACACCACATCGTACAGCTTGCCTTCCGTCAGCTTTGAAAGATCAAAGTTGATTCCATAATCCGCAAGTGGCTTGCAATATTCCTCTTTGTCGTAGATAACAACCTGGTCTTCATCGCAAACTATGATCTGTCCCGACTGGCCTATGTGCCTGTTTTTCGTTGCAGTTTCGACGGAAGTCTCATCAATAGTATTCGCTACGTCGTCGATAGCAATGGAAATAATTGAGCTGTTCTCTATCTGCGTCATCTGATTCTGCAGATTGTATGTGAAACTGCTCGTGACGAGAAAAGCAATGGAAATGCAGACGAGCAGCCATCTCTGGAATGTCTGAGCAATTCTCTCCCTGCCATGTCCCATTCTCGTTTTGTCGTGCGCCAAGATGCTGATGATGATGATTGGAAGGCCCGCAGCGATTGCATTTCCCGCAATCATCGGCGTCGTCAGTGCCTTCACCAGCGTAAATGCATTCAACGCATCCGACATATTCGTCAGGAAAATCAAAATCATGTGTATAACCTCGCAAATCACCGCAAGGAACACACCGTATCCCCAAGTCGCTTTTTTGTTGTCAAATAGCCATTTCCTGAATGCCGCCGCAATGAGACCCGACAGAACAGTCGCAGCGCTGCACGCAAGTCTCGTGTATGCGCTCACGCCCGTGTAGATAGAGAACCACTGCGCAAGTCCTCCGATGAGACCCGCGATTATGCCCGCTGGCGCCCCGAAGATGAGACCACATGTCAGCGGCATCGCATCGCAAACGCTTGCAACTGCACTCGATGCATCGATTCCGTGCCCCGACGCATATACCGCAATCACCCCGAAAATAATTCCTATTATAACCTGCTTGTACCAATACCCAAGCTTCTTAAACGATGTGTGTTTTTCCAACAAATAAAATGCACACGCTGCAATTACATTCAGCCCAATCGGCATACAAAGGTCTATCATTTTCATACCTCATTAGTAAACAGGCACATACCAAGAAAAGTATGTGCCTTAATTTGCAATCTATCGCCTATTCCTTGACGATGTCAACTGTCACTTTTTTGTTCGCTTTTACGGCCGCAGCCTTAACAACGGTACGCAAAGCTTTCGCAATTCTACCCTGCTTGCCGATAACCTTTCCCATGTCATCTGGGGCAACTCTGAGCTCGATCACCGTACCTTGGCGACCCTCGCTCTCAGTCACAACAACATCATCAGGGTTGTCTACGAGTGACTTTGCAATTGCTTCAACCAATTTAGTCATTAGCTTTCACCGTTTCCTTATTATTCGATAATTCCTGATTTCTTGAACAAAGTCTTTACTGTTTCTGTAGGCTGTGCACCGTTTCCGAGCCACTTCTTAGCCTTCTCAGCGTCGATTTTGATTTCCTTAGGCTCAGTCATTGGATTGTAGTAACCAATTTCCTCGATGAACTTGCCGTCTCTAGGAGATCTAGAATCTGCAACAATTACTCTGTAAAAAGGCTGCTTGTGTGCGCCCATTCTCTTTAATCTGATTTTTACCATTTTTGTAAATCCTCCTTAAAATAGTCCTTTTAATCTTTTATTTTTTTTCATAAAGCCTGGATTGCTGAATTGTTTCATCAACTTCTTCGTATCCTCGTACTTTTTGATCAAATTATTAACCTTGCTGACAGTCTGTCCGCTGCCTGCCGCAATTCTCTTACGCCTGCTCGCATTGAGCACCGACGGGTTCCTGCGCTCCTCCAGCGTCATGGAGTAAATGATGGCCTCCATCTGCTTGAACTCCTGCTCGCCCTTTTCGATATCCTCGTCGCTGACCTTGCCCTGTCCGAGCCCCGGAAGCATTCCAATCATCTTGCCCAGGCCGCCCATCTTGTTGATCTGGCCCATCTGGTCGAGGAAATCCTCAAGCGTAAATTCGTTTTTCTTTAATTTTTTCTCGAGCTTGGCTGCCTTCTCTTCGTCAAAGCTCTCCTGCGCCTTCTCTATCAAAGAAAGCATATCGCCCATGCCCAGGATTCTGCTTGCCATTCTCTCCGGGTGGAAAGGCTCAAGCGCGTCGGTTTTCTCGCCGACACCGATGAACTTGACTGGCTTGCCCGTCACCTTCTTGGCCGAAAGCGCCGCGCCGCCTCTGGAGTCGCCGTCCATCTTCGTCATGATGATGCCGTCAATTCCGAGTGCCTCGTTGAATCCCTCAGCGGCGTTGACCGCATCCTGACCTGTGAGCGCATCGACTACGAGCAAAATCTCGTGAGGCTTGACTGCTTTCTTGACGCGAACGAGCTCGTCCATAAGCTCTTGATCTATCTGCAAACGGCCTGCCGTGTCGACGATGAGCACGTCATAGCCCTTGCGTTCTGCTTCTTTGCGGGCGGCAAGTGCGATATCCTCTGCAACCTTGTTCCCGCGATCCGTGTAGACTGGAACATCCACGGACTTTCCGACAACCTCTAACTGGTCGATAGCCGCCGGCCTGTAAATGTCGCAGGCCGCGAGCATCGGTTTCTTGCCGTTTTTCTTCAGGTACGCAGCTAACTTGCCGCAAGTCGTCGTCTTACCAGTACCCTGAAGGCCCACCATGAGTAGCACGGTGAATCCGCTCGGCGAAAACGTCAGCTTGCTGTTCGTTCCGCCCATGAGCTCTACCAGCTGGTCGTTTACAATCTTGATGACCTGCTGACCTGGAGTGAGGCTCTCGAGTACGCCCTGTCCGAGCGCTTTTTCCTTGACCTCAGCGACGAACTCCTTGACAACCTTGAAGTTGACGTCCGCCTCCAGCAGCGCAAGCTTGACCTCACGCATGGCGTCGTTGATATCCGCCTCCGTTAGGACTCCCTTGCCCTTGAGCTTCTTAAAGCTGTCTTGTAATTTTTCCGATAAACTCTCAAATGCCATATCGTATCCCTATATATCAAAATTTCTGTATTCTTATTCAAGCTCGCTGATTACGGTTTTGATTTCCTCAAGCTTCTTGATTATATCTGTGCCCGTATCAGGCGCCTGCCCACCGAGCAGCAAAATCAGCTCGTCGATTTTCTCGTCAATGCCTGCAATCACACGCTTGGAGCTCTCGAACCTCTCTACGAGCCCGAGCTTATCCTCGTACTCCGTGAGTGCCTGCTCCGCCTTCTTGAGCGTGTCATGGACCGCCTGCCTGGAAATCCCGAACTCCGCCGCAATCTCCGACAGCGACAGGTTTTCCTCGTGGTAAAGTGCCATGACCTCCTGCTGGCGGCTCGACAAAAGCTGCCCATAGAAGTCATACAAAAGGCTGTTCTTCTCTATGCTCTCGATACTGTCTAATCTCATAGCCACCGCCTCTTTCGCATCCGCCGTTCGGCTACAATCAGTGCCCAGCCTCAGCGACCTGCTCCTGCACCTACCGAAAACCCAGATATTCCAACCATCCCAGGCTCCCCACGCGCAGGTCTGTCAACCATTCCGCCTTGACACCTCAACTACTATAACACACCCGCCGCCCCCCTGTCAAGCATTTTTACTTGATTATCTCATTTTTTTGCTTCATGCACAGCAGATAGAACACGATTGCTGCGAGCTGCGCCGCTACGGACACGATGACCAGATACGCTGGGCTTATGTCGTACAGCACGCCGAGCAGCCAGCTCCCTAGGAACCACGCGATTCCGAAGCCCGTCTCGAAAATCCCGAAGCCCGTGCTTCTCATCTGCCGCGGAATAATCTGACTTGTCGCTGCCTTCATGATGCTCTCCTGCGCGCCCATGCCGATGCCCCAAAGCAGGATTCCGATAGCCATCATCACCTGCGAAGTCCCCATGAACACGAAATACGCAAATCCAGCACTGCAAAGCGTCGACCAAATAAGTGCCTTAAGACCGATTTTATCGAACAGCCAGCCGAAGAAAAGCGCCGCAAATGCATCCACAGCCATCGCAGCCGCATACAGCAGACTCAGCGATGCATCAGGGAAAAGCTGTGTCTTTGCCGCGTGCAACGTGATAAGCGTAAAGTCCGCAAATCCGAACGCAAACAAGCAAATCGCAATCATATAGTAAATGAAGGATTTGCTGAAATGAAGCTTTACGTCCGTCTCTTCCTTTTCCTTCTCGAACATCTCAGGGTTCGGGTACTTGATTTTGGAGAACACAACGAGCAAAATCGTTATAAGCGCTGGAATTCCAAGCACCGCGAAGCAAAGTCTGTATGTCGCAAACAGGTTCTCCGTGCCCTTGATTAGACCAATCACGAACAGCATAACCGGTCCGAGGAACGCCCCGAGCTGGTCGAGAAACTCCTGATACGCGAATCCCTTGCCCACGCCAACTTCGCTCGCCGCAAAGCTTACGAGCGTGTTCTTCGCGGGCTTCTTGATGGCTTTGCCGATTCGCTCCATTATAACCAGTCCGCACGCGATAATCCAGCCATTCTCTGGAACCAGTGCGAGCAGTGGAATCGCGATCACCTGCATCGTATAGCCCGCGATTACAAGCGTCCAATATTTTTTCGTCTTGTCCGCAACGAAGCCCGAGATCAGCCTCAGCGAATACCCGCAGAGCTCGCCCACGCCCGACACGAACCCAATCGTCGCCGCCGAAGCCCCAGTCAGGTTGAGGTATTCGCCCAGCACGCTCCTCGCGCCCTCGTGCGTCATGTCAGAGAACAGGCTCACAATCCCCATCAACGTGATGAACGCCATCGCCCCCGACACCATTTTT
>CAVEOR010000070.1:0-6644 GCA_963617285.1 Anaerovoracaceae bacterium
TTAGCAATTCGGCTGTATCAATGGTTAGCGACTACGAGTACGAACAGGCTTTGGCAAATTACGAAGCTGTGAAGGTTCAGAGGGCCGAGATGGCTGAGGCAATGAGCGGAATCACAGTCAAAGCAAGCTCAAAGGCATTGAAAGGGGAGATGAATATCTCCTGGGAGGTTAGCTCGGATACAGCGGATGTGGGCAGTATCGGCATCACGGGCTACGAGGTCTATAAGTCAAAGTCAAAATCGAGCGGATACAGCTTGATTTCGGACACGGCTAATATGGAAATCACGAATACATCGAGTCTTGAAAAGGGCACACGCTACTATTACAAAGTCCGCGCATATGTCGAAATCGGCAGCCAGAAGATATACAGCGAGTACTCAAATGTGACATATAAAAAGGCAAAATAAAAAACAAGGCACAAATCCATGTGCCTTGTTTTTTATTGGTTAGCCGAGCGCTCCGATTTCCTTCAGTGCGGCAATCGTGTTCGCGTCGGTGTTTCTGACTTCGAAGCAGATGCCAGCGGAGTAGGTCTCCTGACCTGATTTTTCTTTGAAGTTTGCGTAGATGTTGACATCGTACTCAGTGTAGTTTGAACCTTCGCCTTCGCCACGCATGTAGTAATATGTCGCCTTGCTCCAATCCTTGTCGTGAGCCTCTACCAATTTGATGATCGTATCGCAATCGATAATCATGCCGTCCTCGTTGACAGGCAGGGCGGCTGGCATTGCGGTATCCGCGGTAGCTTCCGCATTCTCCTTGCTATCCTCGTCGTCATAGAGAATATAGTCGTCATACGAGTAGACGTTGAGGGTTGCGTCCTTGACATTGGAAAGGTCGAGCCTGTCTGCATAGCTATAGAAATCGTGCCATGCATCCGAGGTAACGATGCCGTTAATCATCTCCTTGATCTGGTCGTCGAGATAAACCGTGTAGGTACGAGCAAAAGTCTTGCCGCCCTTGAGTTTGTAAGCAAAGTCAATGTATTCGTATTCTACATTCTCATAGTAAGGTGTATCCTCTGTATAGTAGCCAGCACTATAGGCATATGTTCCTTTTTGGTATTTGTCATTTTCTACGATATATTTTTCCAGCTCAAGCATCGCGTCGATCGCATCTGGGTCACTGATATTGCTTTGCGTTTGGCTGTCCTTGAGAAGGACATCATCACAGCTGTACATCGGGTTGTAGGTACTTCCGAAGGTACTCGTCGAAAGCGAAACCGCTTCGATTTTGTCCCTGTCTGGAAGGCGAGTCGCAAAACCAGTTATGTCGTATACGTAAACGCTGGTAAATATAACCGCAATCACGAGGTAAATCGCCAGGGACTTGAAATTCCTCTTGTTAAATACCTTGATGGACTTGGCAATTATAATCTTGACTACGAGGAAAGTTGCCAGTGCGCCCATCACAAGTCCAAGGGTGAGCATGCTGCGCGCGCAGCCCGCAATCATGTAAAGCACGAATCCGAACCCCGTCATCCCGACGAAAACAATCAGGTAGGTGATGAGTTCTTCTATGATGCCAAACATCATTGAATCGCCGACCTTTTCTAACTTTGCCTTCTGGTAAGCAACGCGAGCGAGCACCAGCATGATTATGCCGGCAGCGAGGTAGGCGAGGTGAGCACCCGTGGTGAATTCGCCACCCCAGCTATCAACAATTTTGAAAACAGGGTTTGAATTGCATATTATGCTATCTGCCAAACTGCCAGAACCAGCATATCCGTCGAGGAAGGTAGTCTCGTAGGCTGAAACGATTACGACGATGAGCGGAACGATTCCGAACATCACACCGCTGAGCAGAATCTGCATGATTGTGGTTCCGACCAAGCTTCCCGCGAGGACGAACATCCCGAAGAAGAAGGTCATGATTACGATGCTGTTGAATAGCCAGTAGCCAATCATCGACATCGTGTAAATTTCGCCCTTGAAAATCATGTAAAGCAGCGCAGTCGCGATAATCGGCAGAATCAGCATCAGCCAGCCGCTTACAACCTGCGAGTTGAAGAGCCTTGACTTGCTGTAAGGCTGCGCGTGCATGAAGAGGCTACGGCTCTGGTTGTGATATACGCTCATCACGATGCAAGCTGCAATCAGCGGGCAGATAATCAGGAGCGGAATATATACCACGCTGAGATTGTTTAATGCGTAGATTACGGTTTGCTCGATGGTTTCTGGCGTATTCTTGTTGGTGATAATCGGGAAGATTCCACCGAAGAAATATGCGAAAAATGTCAGTGCTGGCAGGTACCAGTACATCTTAAAGTTTTCCTTGATCAGCGAGAGGCTGATTGCCAGAGGGTTCCTTTTAATATCAGACATTCTGCTCACCTCCTAACTTCTCGATAAAGATATCCTCAAGTGAGGCTGGCATCAGGTCGATGAGGTCGCCTTCGAAGACCATCTTGCCGTTTGCAATGAGCCCGATGTAGTTGCAAACATCCTCCATTTCCTTTGCATTGTGCGAGGAAATGAGCACCGTCATGCTTCTGTCGGCGACGTCCGCCATGATGTAATGCCAGAGCTTGTGACGCACGATCGGATCAAGCCCGTCAACAGGTTCGTCGAGAATCAGATAATCCGGAGTCTGCGCCATCGCCAGGCAGAACGCTGCTTGCTTTTTCATCCCCTTAGAAAACTTCGCAAGGTTTGCCTTTGGATCGAGCCCGAAGTCCGCAATCATCGACTGGAAGCGCTCCTCGTTCCACTTAGGGTAGAGGCTCTTGTAATATGTGCCCATCTCCTTGAGGCTATAGCCGCGGAAAAAGAAGAGCTCATCTGGAATCAGCGCCGTGCGGCGTTTGATTTCCTCATTATCAATGACATTTTGACCGTCAATCGTGATGGTTCCTTCGTCTGGCGCAAGGTAGCCGACGATGTGTTTGATTATAGTTGTTTTACCAGCGCCATTGAGACCCATGAGTCCGTAGATAGAGCCAGTCGGCACGGTCAGGTTAAAATTATCCAGTGCTTTTTCTTTGCCAAATTTCTTGGTTACGTTGCATAGTTTAATCATTTGCCGGTCTCCTTTCTTCTATGATTTTGAGTGCCAGTTCGCGTGCCTCCTCGAAGTCAAGCCCCAGGAAGAGCAGCTGCCGAAAGCTGTCGTCAAGGCTCGCGGTGGCGTTTGCAAGTTCATTCTCGTCTGGATGAACGTCGTTCATGTCTGCCACGAAGGTCCCCACTCCGCTCGTGGTGTAGACATAGCCTTGCCGCTCGAGATAGCGGTAGGCCTTTTGGACGGTGTTCGGATTGACGGTTATCTCTTTGCTGAGTTCTCTGACGGAGGGCAGCTTATCGCCCGCGGCGAGCTTGCCAGTCATTATGAGTTCCTTGAGATTGTCGATGACTTGCTCATAGATGGATTTTCGGCTTTTCATGTCAAGCTGAAACATAATCCTGTCCCATTCCTTTCTGTAGATTAGGTAATCCCTTTTGATTTTGAAAGATTCCGAGCTGCTGAGAAATCCCGCACTCTGAACCTTAAGTATAAAAGTAAATCCCTTTTGTGTATTAAGTGTACCACGATACATAGTACACTGTCAACACCTCTCTGCAATTTTTTTCGAAAAAACAGGCGCCCGCGCGATACGAACTGATTTGTCCAGAAAAGAGGGTACATATCAAAAGTGCGTGGCTTTTTGAGGTGAAGCTATCTCAAAAAGCCATTTCCACATTTTGCCAGATGGAAGCTTATTCATTAGATTACAATAAAAGCGCGCAAATCAGCTTGAATTTAACCCTTCTTTGGTTATGTTTTCCATCAATTTGCGTTATGATTTACGGTAATGGCTTTTTGAGAATTTTTTTTGTAAATAGCCACGGATTTCGCTGTTTTTTGTGGCTATTTTTGAGAACGGTGGTTCAAAAAGCCACGCAGGTATCAAAAGGCATCCAAAACGCCGCAAAACGCTGGATGCGCTGTGATTTTCTGACATTTGACGTGGCTTTTTCAGAATTTCAATCTTCAAAAAGCCACAATTGAACTAAAATGAGATTGGTTGAAAGAGATTAGTTGTCGCGCATAAAGCGCTGGATCAAGGCTTGCGTGAATTCGTTGATTTCGCGGGGATCTGCGAGGGCAGCCTTAAGGCCGCGACCCGAGAACTCGAGCGTGAAATTGTGATCGGAATCGAGGGTTGCGCTGTACGGCTGCTCGGGCGTCGCATAGGAATAGAAGCTCTCGGGCTGCCCGCAGTAGGAGCCGCTCGCAACGAGGCCGGATGCGCTGATTTTGATTTTCTTCACATGGAAATTGCCCCAGCCGTGCTCGCCCTTGACAGGGAAGCCGAGCCTGTTCATGCCTTTGTGAATGTCCGACTGCAGGATCACGGGGAAAATCTTGTAGAGCTGCAGAAGGTCGTCGTGATTGTGGAGCAAGATTTTCTCGCGGAGGGCGGCCTTCCGCTCGGCGTCCTCGCACTTCTCGAATTCCTTGTACATGAGGACGCTGTCGCCGCCCGAGATTTCGTCATCACGGGAAACTTCAAGACCCATGTAGCGCTCGACATTCTTCTGGTTCAGCTTGCCGAGCGCGTCCTTCAGCCCGCTGTAATACCGCAGAAACAGTAGCAGATCGAGATTAAACGGCTCGGCGTTTATAAGCTCTGCACCGAGGGAGAGGGCGGTATCAGGCGCCTCGGCAACTGGTGCAAGCTTGAACGCATCCTCGGCCGACCCAGCCAGCCCGAGCTGCACAGCCCGCTCCCGCACATAAGGCATATCGAAATACCGACCGTTATATGTCAGCACAATATCGAATCCCGCGAGCTCATTCCGCAGCGCGCAGAGCAGCTCGCGCTCCTCATCCGCACTCGAGTTCTCGCAGAAAAACTGCTTCACCACGCATGTGCCATCAGACTTCACAGACATAACGCCCGCCAGGATCATCGGAGCAAACTTCGGCGAAAGCCCGAGCGTCTCGATATCGAAAACCCCGAGCCTCATTCCACCTACATACTTATCCAAAATCCTCGATTCAAAATATTCGATTTCGTGCACATACTCATAAACCTGCATTTTACTTCTATCTATCCTTTTCGCTCACGGAAGCCCCTTACATTAGACTCCAGATTCTTTGTAAAAAAGTATATCAGAATTCTCCCAAATCCGCAAGCTTACAAAAACTCGTCGTAAAAAGTGTAGCTACACTACAAAAGTTCGCTGTAAAAAGTGTAATAAAACCGCAAAAGTTCGTTGCATTTTTTGTAGAAAGGTGGTATACTGAGCATAAATTAAGCTTTGTATATGCTTTTGATAAGTAAAAAGTGGGTGGTGAAGACAATATGTATAGAGTGGCAATTGAAAAACTAAAAAAATGGAAAGAAAGTAAACGCCGCAAACCTTTGATAATCGAAGGAGCAAGACAAGTCGGTAAAACGTGGCTTATGAAAGAATTTGGCAGGCAAGAATATGCGGACACCGTCTATATTAACTTTGACTCTAATTCAAAGATGACCGAACTTTTTTCTGAAGACCTCGATACAGAAAGATTGATTGGCGGAATAGAGGTGTATGTCGGTCGAAAGATTGACCCAGATAACTGCCTTTTGATTTTCGATGAAGTTCAGGAGGTTCCTCGTGCATTGACATCACTTAAGTATTTTTGCGAGGATGCGCCAGAGTATCACATCGTATGTGCTGGTTCGCTTCTTGGAATTGCTTTGCATGAAGGTACATCGTTTCCAGTTGGCAAGGTTGACTTCTTAAAGCTCTATCCACTTTCTTTTAGGGAATTTTTGCTTGCGACAGGGAATGAACGCTTTGCGGAGCTCATTGACAAGCAAGATTTTGAAATGATTAAGGTATTCAAGCAAAAGTACATCGACACATTGAAGCAATATTGCTTTGTCGGTGGCATGCCCGAGGTCGTGCAATGTTTTATTGAGGAAAGAGACTACAATGAGGTTCGTGCGATTCAAAATCGCATAATCGAGGCGTATGTCAATGACTTTTCGAAGCATGCACCGAATGATGAGGTTCCCAAAATTCGTTTGGTATGGAGCAAAATTTCATCTCAGCTTGCCAAGGAAAACAAAAAATTTATATATGGATTTCTTCGCGAAGGTGCAAGGGCGAAGGATTACGAAACAGCAATTATGTGGCTGGGTGACTGCGGACTCGTGCACAAGATTAGCAGAGTTAACGCTGCTAAAATCCCACTGATGGCGTATGAAGACTTGAAGGCGTTTAAGCTATTCATGGTGGATGTGGGTTTGCTTGGATGCATGACGGGCGTGCAGCAGAGCGCATTACTTGAGGGAAATGCACTTTTCGTAGAGTTCAAGGGCGCAATAGCGGAACAATTTGTCTGTCAAGAGCTCAAGACGCTAGAAAATCTGAGAATTTACTATTACACAAACGACAGAGGTTCGTGCGAAATTGACTTCGTGGTGGATACAGGAGCAAAGATTGTCCCAATTGAGGTAAAGGCTGAGGTGAACCTACGAGCAAAGAGCTTAAGGACCTACCACGAAAAATTCCAACCAGAGCTTTCCATTCGAACATCCATGGCAGACTACAAGAAAGAAGACTGGCTCACCAACCTGCCACTCTACATGATAGACCTGCTCCCCGAAATCATATAGACGCAAAACAAAATAGACTGCAGGGGAGCAGTCTACTTTGTTCAAAAGGGGTATT